>NZ_QJRK01000079.1:0-16597 GCF_003205245.1 Pseudomonas sp. MB-090624
AAACAAACGTAGGAGCGAGCGCAGCTCGCGATGCGCCGCGCGGGCGGCGCTCGCTCTAACAGGCGCTGCATACCTTGTGGCAAACACCTGTCAGCCCTGATGCGATCCCCGTGGGAGCTGGCTTGCCGCGATGGGGCCGGTACAGGCTGGCTTAGAAATCGACGCTAACCCCCAGACTCACCCCCTGCTGCGTCAGCTCATCACTCTTGCGCCAGTTGTAGTTGCCGCGCAAATGCACCCCCGCCACCACTTCATGGCTTACCCCCAGGCTGGCCCGGGTCAGGTCGCTGTGCGGCGTATACCCGGTCAGGGTGAAGTCATTCGCCGGCAAGCTGGTCAGGTGCATGGTCACGTCCTGCTGGTCATCCTCGAACTCATGCTCTTGCGCCACCTCGGCGAACAGCCGGGTAGAGGGCAGCACCTGCACGCTGCCCAGCAGCCCCACGCCCAGGCGGCGTGACGTGCGCTCCTGGTCATCGAAACCCAGGGCTGTGGAGCGCCCGCTCTTCTCGTCGTAGCCGTCCACCTTGACCCGCGCATAGTCGGCGCTGATGAATGGCGCCAGTTGCCAGTTGCTGCTGTCCGCCGCCAGGTTGTAGCCCAGCCGTGCGGACATCGCCCAGGCTTCACCGTCGGTGTCGCCCTTTTCGCTACGCTCGTTCACACCCAGGGCAAAGGTGCGCTTGAGGTCGCTGTAGTCCAGGTGCCCGGCTGTCAGCGCTGCATCGGCCCACCAGCGGTCCTGCCGGTACTGGGCGAAGGCGCTGGCCAGGTAGCTGTCGAGCTTGTAGTCCGAATCTTGCGCGCCTGCTTCCAGTTTCTGCCGGTAGACGCCGCCCGCGAGCCCCAGGCGCCAGGCATCGTTAAGGCGGTAGCTGCCACCCACGGTCAGGTTGTACCCCCGACCATCGCCGCTGGCCGCGCTGCCCTGGCTGTCGAAGTCCAGGTCCTGGGCGCCGCTGCTGACAAACGCTTGCCACTGGCCGATCGCCTGCCATGGCGTTTGCCATTGGCTGCGCAATTCATCCTGGTGGGCACGCAGGCTGGCGTGGGCCATTTCCGGCAGCAGGGACAGTTCCCATGGCGCGGACAGGATCGAGTAGGCGTAATCGGCAATCAGTTGCTGGCCGGCGATGGTCGGGTGCACCGAATCGTTGAACAGTAGCCGGGTCGGGTCTGGCGTGGTGCCGTCGATGCCATGGACCGGGTTGCCCACGCAGCCTTGCCCGCTGTAGCAAGTGCCGACCAGGTTCTGGTCAGGTGCCAGGCCGAACTGGCTGGGGCTGGCCAAGGCCTCGCTCAGCAACACAGGGATGTTCAGGGGGATGACCTGGGCATCGATCTGCCTCAGCTGGCCCAGCAGCGATTGATTGAACGCCCCGGACAGCAACGAGAGCGGGTTCTGTTGCGGCGTGCCGCTGAAGTTCGGTGTTTGGCCAAGGTCGGGTAGCAGCCAGACCATGATGTAGCGTGCGCCGCCTTGTTGCAGGGCCTGAGCGCTGGCGGCCAGCCGAGCACCGGCCGCCACTGCGTCGGCCGGGCTGTTGACCAGGCCTTGCAGAAAGTCGTTGCCGCCGCCGGTCAGGTAGTACAGGGCATTGGGGTCGGCGCGCAGCCCGTTGGCCAGGTAGCCAGGCTTCTCTCGCAACACCGTCCCGGCGCCTGGGTTGCCGGGTGGAATGACGGTTCTGGAGGTTTCGGTGATCGAATCAAGAATCTGTTGCGTGGTGTAGCCCCCTACCGCCCAGTTGTTGCCGTCGGGGCGAACACCGACCGAGGTGGAGGGGTTCAGCGCGTTGGGGTCGATGCCCAACCGCCCACCGAGGATCATCGGCGACACCGGGGCAAAATTGCCGTCGGCATCACGGTTGGTGAAGCGGGCGCCGGAGGTGCCACCTGTCAGGTCGGGGAACTGCCCGGCATCTGCCAGACTGTCGCCGAATATGATCAGCGTGGAATAGGGCGAGGGGGCGGCAAAGGCCTGGCTGCAGGCCAGGGCTAATGAAGCGAAGGCAAAGCGCAAAAGTGGAGCTTTTCTCATCGCGGAACATCCTTTTCTTTGTTTTTATGAGAACAACCTGATCGACATTAGCAAATCGTGGGGCTTCGCTCCCAAGTCCATTCGTTTCCCCGTGTTTACAGGCATATTGCGCCCGCCGCGCCGGTAGGCTACTGTGCCGTGACGTATGAGCGAGACCTACCCTGTGTTGATCGTCAGCAAACTCTTGATGCGCGTAATCAAGGCCCACGCCCGTTGGCGTTGGCGCGCCTGACTTTATCCCCTGCCGGCCAGTCCGGCCCGCCCCTGTTTGCCTTCCTGTTCCTCGCCCTCAAGTGGCACAGCCACCGCTATGGCGGGCAGAGGGAGGTTCGAATTTGAAGTCAGTAAGTTCAAGAGGTTTAACACCATGTTACTGATGATCGACAACTACGACTCATTTACTTACAACGTTGTGCAGTACCTTGGCGAGCTGGGTGCCGAGGTCAAGGTCATTCGCAATGACGAACTGACCATCGCCCAGATCGAAGCCCTGAACCCCGAGCGGATCGTCGTCTCCCCTGGCCCGTGCACGCCGAGCGAGGCGGGCGTGTCCATCGAGGCCATCCTGCATTTCGCCGGCAAGCTGCCGATCCTCGGCGTATGCCTGGGCCACCAGTCCATCGGCCAGGCCTTTGGCGGTGACGTGGTCCGGGCTCGTCAGGTGATGCATGGCAAGACCAGCCCGGTACTCCACCGCGACCTCGGCGTGTTTGCCGGCCTCAACAACCCGCTGACGGTGACCCGCTACCACTCGCTGGTGGTCAAGCGCGACACCCTGCCTGACTGCCTGGAAGTGACCGCCTGGACGGCCCATGCAGATGGTTCGGTCGACGAGATCATGGGCCTGCGCCACAAAACGCTGAACATCGAAGGGGTGCAGTTCCACCCTGAGTCGATCCTCACCGAGCAGGGCCACGAGCTGTTCGCCAACTTCCTCAAGCAGACCGGCGGCCGCCGCTAAGGATTGAATATGGATATCAAAAGCGCGCTGAGCCGTATCGTTGGCCAGCTGGACCTTTCGACCGAAGAAATGCGCGATGTGATGCGCCAGATCATGACAGGCCAGTGCAGCGATGCGCAGATCGGCGCCTTCCTGATGGGCATGCGCATGAAAAGCGAGAGCATCGACGAGATCGTGGGCGCGGTATCGGTGATGCGCGAGCTGGCCGACAAGGTCGAACTGCAGAGCCTGGAGGGTGTGGTGGATATCGTCGGTACCGGCGGTGACGGTGCCAACATCTTCAACGTTTCCACCGCTTCGTCGTTCGTGCTGGCGGCGGCGGGCTGCCCAGTGGCCAAGCATGGCAACCGCGCGGTGTCGGGCAAGAGCGGCAGTGCCGACTTGCTGGAAGCTGCCGGTATCTACCTGAACCTGACGCCAACGCAGGTGGGCCGCTGCATCGACAGCCTGGGGATCGGCTTCATGTTCGCGCAAAGCCATCACTCGGCAATGAAGCACGCCGCTGGCCCGCGCCGCGAGCTGGGTATGCGTACCCTGTTCAACATGCTCGGCCCGCTTACGAATCCGGCCGGGGTGAAACACCAGGTGGTCGGCGTGTTCGCTCAGGCCCTGTGCCGGCCGTTGGCCGAGGTGCTGCAACGCCTGGGCAGCAAGCATGTGCTGGTGGTGCACTCGAAGGATGGCCTGGATGAGTTCAGCCTGGCTGCCCCCACTTTTGTGGCCGAGCTGAAGAACGACGAGATCACCGAATACTGGGTCGAGCCGGAAGACCTCGGCATGAAAAGCCAGAGCCTGCATGGCCTGGCCGTCGAGAGCCCGCAGGCGTCACTGGAACTGATCCGTGATGCACTGGGCCGGCGCAAGACTGAAAACGGCCAGAAAGCTGCCGAGATGATCGTGCTCAATGCCGGTGCGGCGCTGTATGCCGCTGACCATGCCATGAGCCTGAAAGCCGGTGTGGAACTGGCCCATGACGTACTGCACACCGGCCTGGCCTGGGAAAAGCTGCAGGAACTGGGTGCATTTACTGCAGTATTCAAGGTGGAGAACGAAGCATGAGCGTGCCGACGGTGCTGGAAAAGATCATTGCCCGCAAGTTCCAGGAAGTGGCCGAGCGCAGCGCGCGGGTCAGCCTTCGCGAACTGGAGGGCCTGGCCAAGGCCGCTGACGCCCCCCGGGGCTTTGCCAATGCCTTGATCGAGCAGGCCAAGCGCAAGCAGCCTGCGGTGATTGCCGAAATCAAGAAGGCCTCGCCCAGCAAGGGCGTGATCCGTGAAGACTTCAAGCCGGCGGAAATCGCTGTCAGCTATGAGAAGGGCGGTGCTACCTGCCTGTCGGTGCTGACCGATGTGGACTACTTCCTGGGTGCCGATGAGTACTTGCAGCAGGCTCGTGCGGCGGTTTCCCTGCCTGTGATCCGCAAGGATTTCATGATCCACCCCTACCAGATCGTCGAAGCGCGGGCCTTGGGTGCGGACTGCGTGCTGCTGATCGTGTCGGCGCTGGATGACGTGAGGATGGCCGAACTGGCCGCCACCGCCAAGGACGTCGGCCTCGATGTACTGGTAGAAGTGCACGATGGCGATGAGCTGGAGCGTGCGCTGAAAACCCTGGATACACCGCTGGTGGGCGTGAACAACCGCAACCTGCACACCTTTGAAGTCAGCCTGGAAACCACCCTCGACCTGCTGCCGCGCATACCGCGTGATCGCCTGGCAATTACCGAGAGCGGTATCTTGAACCGGGCCGATGTCGAGCTGATGGCGATCAACGACGTTTATTCGTTCCTGGTGGGTGAGGCATTCATGCGCGCCGAACAACCTGGGCTGGAGCTGCAGCGGCTGTTCTTCCCGGACCAGGTGAAGAAAACTGTTCAGCAACTGGACTGATTGCAATGAAGCCGGCGTGATTGCCGGCTTTTTTACAGGCCCGGCAAGAGGCCCTTGAAAACAACAACCAAGGTGGAGCGATGAGCGATCAACCCCTGGCCCTGACCGTCGAGCAGGGCTTGCACGCCGAGCAGGACCTGCTGGCCGCCGTTTGCCGTGGTGAACGCGAGCGTGGTGTGCTGTTCTGGCGCCCCACTGACCATGCCTTGGTCATGCCCCGGCGCATGAGCCGGTTGGCCAATTTCGAAACAGCCTGCGCAGAGCTGGCGATCGCCGGCTGGCCGGTACTGCTGCGTGAAACCGGTGGTGAGCCGGTACCGCAGTCGCATGCCACCGTGAACGTGGCGCTGGTCTATGCCGCGCCGCGCAGCGAAGGCGACCATGGCCGCATCGAAACCGCTTATGAGCGCCTGTGCCTGCCACTGTGCGATGTGTTGCGCGAGTGGGGCGGGGTAGCGTCGGTGGGGGAAATCGACGGCGCCTTCTGCGATGGCCGCTACAACGTCAACCTCAACGGCCGCAAGCTGGTCGGTACCGCCCAGCGCTGGCGCCAGGGCCTGGGCGGCAAACGCCCGGTGGTACTGGTGCACGGCGCGTTGTTGCTGGACAACGAACGTGAGGCGATGGTGGCGGCGGTCAACCGTTTCAACGAATGCTGCGAGCTGGAGCAGCGTTGCCGCGCCGACGCACACATTGCCTTGCACGAAGTGGCGCCCGCAGTGCCCTGGTTCCAGCGCCTCTCGCAAGCTTACGCCAAGGTCTTGGCCGACCTGCCCAGGGATTAGCGGGTACCGTAGACCACCATGGTCTTGCCTTTGACATGGACCAGGCTGCGCTCTTCGAGGTCTTTCAGCACGCGGCCGACCATTTCCCGCGAGCAACCGACGATGCGGCCGATTTCCTGGCGGGTGATCTTGATCTGCATGCCATCCGGATGGGTCATGGCGTCGGGCTGCTTGCACAGCTCCAGCAGGCAGCGGGCGACGCGGCCGGTTACGTCGAAGAACGCCAGGTCGCCGACCTTGCGTGTGGTATTACGAAGGCGTTGGGCCATCTGGCTGCCCAGGGCGTAGAGAATTTCCGGGTCCTGGCGCGCCACTTCGCGAAATTTCTCGTAACTGATCTCGGCCACTTCGCATTCCGTCTTCGCCCGTACCCAGGCGCTGCGCTGCTGCTCACCCTTAACGGGCTCGAACAGCCCCAGCTCGCCAAAGAAATCGCCCGGGTTGAGGTAGGCGATGATCATTTCATGACCGTCATCGTCTTCGATGATGATGGTGACCGACCCCTTGATGATGAACGACAGTGTTTCGGCCCGGTCGCCAGCGCAGATGATGTTGCTTTTTGCGGTGAAGCGGCGGCGCTGGCAGTGCACCAGCAACTTGTCGATGTTCTTGATCTTTGCGGGTAGGGCAGAGGCAACCATCACGAAGTCCTGTTCGATACGAGGCTTGGGTATTTTTGTAAATCGACAGCGGCAGGCGCCAGTCATTTGGCGCCAGCTTATCAGACACTACAAGATGTTTCGGTACTAAACCGAGTCCTCTCGTACTTTTCCCACAGCCACACAAGGTCTAAGCTGACACCCTTTTCCGAATATCAGGAGTCCAGGTAGATGAAGGCACGTATCCAGTGGGCCGGTGAGGCAATGTTTCTCGGCGAATCGGGCAGCGGCCATGTCGTCGTGATGGATGGCCCGCCCGAGGCCGGCGGCCGCAACCTGGGTGTGCGCCCTATGGAGATGCTGCTGTTGGGGTTGGGTGGCTGCAGCAGCTTTGACGTGGTCAGCATTCTGAAGAAGTCGCGCCAGGCGGTGGAGAGCTGCGAGGCGTTTCTGGAAGCCGAGCGCGCCAGTGAAGACCCGAAAGTGTTCACCAAGATCCACATGAACTTCGTCGTTAAGGGGCGCGGGCTGAAAGAAGCGCAGGTCAAGCGCGCGGTAGAGCTGTCGGCAGAGAAGTACTGCTCTGCGTCGATCATGCTCGAGCGTGCCGGGGTCGAGATTACCCACGGGTACGAGATTGTAGAGTTGGGTTGAAGCCGGGTTTTTTGGGGCCGCAAAGCGGCCCCGATACCATCAGCTGCGCAGTGCCGGTAATGCAGAGCGAAGCCATGCCGGCAAGCCGCTGCGCATTGCGCGGCTCAACTGCTCCCGGCGCTTCTGGTAGACCAGCCCCAGCCAGATGACCCCCAGCCCGATCAGCGTCACCACGACCGGGAACAGCAGCGATTGCGCGAATACCTCATACGCCAGGTAGCCCAGGTAGGCCGCAACCCCCAGCGCGCCGAACACCATGAACACCGGCCGGCGCAGCAGCACTGCCATGCCCATCAGCGCAATGTTTATCAGGCAGTACAGCGCCTTGCCCAGCTCGCTGCCGCTGTCCAGTAGCGTCAGCCCGCCCCAGAATGCCGCCAGCCCTGCCAGGTACCCCCAGCGGGCATAGTCCTCGCGTGTACGGCCGTCCACCAGCAGGAACACCACCAGCATTCCCAGGCCGAACCACAGCGAAACCTCACGGCGCTGCGCCCAGCTGAACGGCGAGCCGAAGAACCACTCAGTCAGGTCCATCGACATGAACCATAGGGCCACGGCGATCGGCATGACGATGAACGGGTAGGGGACCAACCGCAGCATCAGCAAACCGGCCACTACCGTGGCCGCCTCCATCACCAGCCAGCCGCCTTGCACGTAGGTGTAGTAGTGGTGGTAGTTGGCCTGGGTGTCATCCATTGGCCACCAACCCGCCAAGCGTTCGATGGCGAACACTGCCAGCGGCACGATACTGACCGCGACGGCGGCCAGTACCCCGGCGGCTACGGGTTGCGCACGCCGCTGCAAGTTGAGGGCAAACAAGGTGATCAGCCCGATGTACAGGCTGGCGATGCCCAGCAGTGCGGCGTCGCCGATGCTCATCCAGGCCTCGGTGAGCAACCAGCCCATGGCCGCCATGATCAGCATGGCGCCGAAGTAGAAGGCGACATGGGCCAGCTGAAAGGTACCGCGTGCTGGCGGTTGCTGGCGCAGGAACGCCAGCAGGGCCTGGTCCTGGCCAGGCTGGAGAACGCCGGCTTGCACGGCACGCGCCAGGTCCTTGGCGTCGATTCGGTCCGTCATGGGGCTACCTTCAGATACGGTAGGTGCTCTTGGTCATGACCTTGGCCAGCAAGCTCATACCGAAGCGCACAGGAGCAGGGAAACGGTAGCCACCGGCTTCCAGGGCGGACTCGGCGTGCTGCTCTTCGTCGACGCGCATCTGTTCGAGAATGGCGCGGGACTTTTCGTCTTCTTGCGGCAGCTGCTCAAGGTGCTCGTCCAGGTGCTTGCACACCTGGTGCTCGGTGGCGGCGACGAAACCCAGGCTGACCTTGTCGCTGACCAGCCCGGCCAGTGCGCCGATGCCGAAGGACATGCCATAGAACAGAGGGTTGAGCACACTTGGGTGGCTGTTCAGCTGGCGAATGCGTTGCTCGCACCACGCCAGGTGGTCGATTTCTTCCTCGGCGGCATGTTCCATGGCCTTGCGCACTTCGGGCAGCTTGGCCGTCAGGGCCTGACCCTGGTACAGGGCCTGGGCGCAGACTTCACCGGTATGGTTGATGCGCATCAGCCCGGCAATGTGGCGGGTTTGCTGTTCGTCCAGGTTGGCGTCTGGCTGGATGATGGCCGGTGACGGCCGGGCGGGTTGGCCGCTGAAGGGCAGCAAGGTGCGCATGGCGGTATCGGCCTGCAGCAACAAGCGGTCGAGCGGCGAATAGTGACGTTCGGTAGCCATCGGGCACCTCCGCAAGAATGTGCCCGAGAGTTTACCGCAATAGCGGCGGGGTCGCTTGCCGTGGATCAGCCCGGCGGCCAGTTCATCTGGCGCTGGCCGAGCACGTGCATATGGATGTGGTAGACGGTCTGGCCGCCCTGCTCGTTGCAGTTCATGACCACGCGGAAACCGTCATCACAGCCAAGTTCCTTGGCCAGGCGCTGGGCGGTGAACAGGATATGGCCAGCCAGGCCTTTGTCCTCTTCGGTCAGGTCGTTGAGGGTGCGGATGTGCTTTTTAGGGATAACCAAAAAGTGCACGGGCGCCTGAGGGGCGATATCGTGGAACACCAGAACCTGGTCGTCCTCGTAAATGATCTTCGCCGGGATTTCCCGGTTGATGATCTTGATGAATAAATCGTCCACAGCACTTGCTCCATGGTGAGGGTCGGGCCGAGTGTACTCAGCCAGGCGCCAATCGCCCAGTGGCTATTCCATGCCGGCCGGGCAATAGCGGCGGTGAATGGCGCCGGCCAGTTTGCGCACCAGCCAGCGTGGCAGCAGGCGGGGGGCGAAGGCTAGCCAGCGGTTGCGCCGCCCTGGCATGATCAGGGCGCGGTTCTTGTCCAGCGCCCGGACCGTGTACAGGGCTACTTCTTCGGGGCTCAGGCAGCGTGGCTTGCCATCCAGGCGGGGGATGCGCCGCCGTGCAGAGCGTACCGGGCCGGGGCACAGTACCGAGACCTTGATGCCGGCGCGCTTGAGCTCCTCGCGCAGTGCCTGGGAAAAGCTCAGCACGTAGGCTTTGCTGGCGGCATAGGCCGCCATCCACGGCCCAGGTGCGACCCCGGCCAGGCCTGCAACGTTGAGGATCTGCCCGCCACCCTGCACGGCCATCAGGTTGCCGATTGCATGGCATAGCCGGCTCATGGCCAGCACGTTGACCTCGAGCAGGTCTTGCTCGTCGGCCCACTCATGGGCCAGGAACGGGCCGTAGGTGCGCAAACCGGCGCAGTTGACCAGCAGGTCGATGCGCCGCTCGCCTTCTTCCAGCTCCAGCACGAAACCTGAAAGGCGCAGCGGCTGGCTGAGGTCGCAGGCGCGGAACAGTACCTCTACGCCAAAGCGTTGGGTCAGCTCGAGGGCGACCGGTTCCAGCGTTTCGCGCTGGCGTGCCACCAGGATCAGGTTGCGTCCACGCCGTGCCAGCGCTTCCGCCAGGGCCAGGCCCAGGCCGCTGGAAGCACCAGTGATCATGGCGTAACGGGACATGCAAGGCTCCTGGGGGCGGAAGAGGGCGCCTAGTGTACAGCTTGCCCGTGCCAGGTGCTGCGTTTTGCTACAAGGCCCGGGGGCCAATGGCCTGGCAGCGCGGCAGGGCTTGCTGACAGTTGAGGTGGCTGTGTCAGAACGGCTTGACCACCACCAGAATCACGATGCCCAGCAGGATGAGCACGGGCACTTCGTTGAACCAGCGATAATAGACGTGGCTGCGTGTATTGGTGCCGCTGGCGAAGCGTTTGCGCTGTGCGCCACACACGTGATGGTAGCCGGTGAGCAGGATCACCAGGGTCAGCTTGGCATGCAGCCAGCCCTGGCTCAGCCAGCCGGGGTTGAGGTAGAGCATCCAGGCGCCAAACACATAGGTGGCGATCATTGCCGGGTTCATGATGCCGCGGTAGAGCTTGCGCTCCATGGTCACGAAGCGTTCCTGGCTGATGCTGTCCTGGCTCTGGGCGTGGTAGACGAACAGCCGCGGCAGATAGAACAGGCCGGCGAACCAGCAGACTACGCTGACGATATGCAGCGCTTTGATCCATAGGTAAAGCATGGAGGGTCTTCCTTCAGGTAATCACGGTCGTCAGATAGTAGTGGTCGGGCGCCGGAAGGGACACCCGAAGAGTTGTTACAGGCGCCTCGCGCCCCTATTATCGTGCGCTTTCCAGACGGCTCGTTGATAAGGGGCAAGCGTTATGATCAAGGTCGGTATTGTTGGCGGCACCGGTTACACCGGCGTCGAACTGTTGCGTCTGCTGGCACAGCATCCACAGGCCGAAGTGGCGGTCATCACTTCGCGCTCGGAGGCGGGCGTGGCGGTGGCAGACATGTACCCGAACCTGCGCGGCCACTATGACGGGCTGGCGTTCAGCGTACCCGACAGCAAGGCCCTGGCTGCTTGCGACGTCGTGTTCTTCGCCACACCGCATGGCGTTGCCCACGCACTGGCCGGCGAATTGCTGGCGGCGGGTACCAAGGTGATCGACCTGTCGGCTGACTTCCGTCTGCAGGATGCCACCGAGTGGGGCAAGTGGTACGGTCAGCCGCATGGTGCGCCTGAACTGCTCAAGGATGCCGTGTATGGCCTGCCGGAAGTGAACCGCGAGAAGATTCGTCAGGCGCGCCTGATTGCCGTGCCGGGTTGCTACCCGACCGCCACCCAGCTCGGTTTCCTGCCGTTACTGGAAGCGGGCCTGGCCGACCCCGCGCGACTGATCGCCGACTGCAAGTCGGGTGTCAGCGGCGCCGGGCGTGGTGCGGCAGTGGGTTCGCTGTTCTGCGAAGCCGGTGAAAGCATGAAGGCCTATGCCGTCAAGGGCCATCGCCACCTGCCGGAAATCAGCCAGGGCCTGCGCCAGGCGGCCGGCAAGGACATCGGCCTGACGTTCGTGCCGCACCTGACACCGATGATCCGTGGTATCCACGCTACCCTGTACGCGAACGTGGCCGATACTTCGGTCGACCTGCAGGCGCTGTTCGAGAAACGCTACGCCGATGAGCCGTTCGTCGACGTGATGCCGGCCGGTAGCCACCCGGAGACCCGCAGCGTGCGCGGTGCCAACGTTTGCCGCATTGCCGTTCATCGCCCGCAGGGCGGGGACCTGGTAGTGGTGCTCTCGGTGATCGACAACCTGGTGAAGGGGGCTTCGGGGCAGGCAGTGCAGAACCTCAACATCCTGTTTGGCCTGGATGAGCGCATGGGCCTGTCCCACGCAGGCTTGCTGCCGTGACAGAAGCCGCGAGCAACACCCCTGCGGGTGGAGCTTGCGGCGTGTAGGTTGTCGCTTGCGGCTTACGTATTGTTGACCAATTTTCTCGGGAAAGCGGATAATGCGCGTCATCGAGAGTTATATGGCGGCTACCGCGCCGGGAGAATCAACATGAGCGTCGAAACCTTCACCCCTACCGGCCTGGAATTCACCCATGGCGCAGCCCAGAAGGTGAAGAACCTGGTCAATGAGGAAGGCAATGAACGTCTGAAGCTGCGGGTGTTCGTGACCGGGGGCGGTTGCTCGGGCTTTCAGTACGGCTTCACCTTCGATGAAGACGTGGCTGAAGACGACACCATCGTCGAGCGCGAAGGCGTTTCCCTGGTGGTCGACCCGATGAGCTTCCAGTACCTGGCCGGTGCCGAAGTGGACTACCAGGAAGGCCTGGAAGGTTCGCGCTTTGTGATCAAGAACCCGAATGCCGCCACCACCTGCGGTTGCGGGTCGTCGTTCTCGATCTGAATTCGGGCCTATACGAAAACGCCGCGCAATTGCGCGGCGTTTTGCTTTCTGGCCCGGGTGTCATGCCGGGTAGATTGCGCCGAGTACGCGTAGGCCCCTGGCGGCAGTGACGCTGGGGCGGTTGGCGGCGATGCCCTCCAGGCAGCAATGGGCCAGCCAGGCGAAGGCCATGGCTTCGACCCAGTCAGGGTCTACGCCATGGGCGCTGGTGCTTGTAACACGTGCAGTGGGCAACAGTTGGCCGAGGCGGGCCATCAGCGCACCGTTGCGGGCGCCTCCACCGCAGACCAACAGTGCTTCGGTGCCTTGTTGCGCGTTTTCCAGCGAGTCGATGATGCTGCGTGCGGTCAACTCCAGCAGTGTCGCCTGCACATCCTCGTCCCGGTAGGCGGGCAGGCCGGCGAGGTGGCGGTCGAGCCAAGGCAGGTTGAACACCTCACGGCCGGTACTCTTGGGGCCGCTGCCCGCGAAGAACGGGTCGCTCATCAATGCGTGCAGCAAATCGGCCTGCACCACGCCGGTGGCAGCCCAGGCACCGTCGGCATCGTAGGCCTGGCCGCGTTTGCGCTCGACCCAGGCATCCAGCAAAACATTGCCTGGGCCACAATCAAAGCCATGCACCGGTGCATCCCGCTCGATCAGGCTGAGGTTGCTGAAACCGCCCACATTGAGAATCGCTACCCGTTGGCCCAGGTGGCTGAACAGGGTTTCGTGGAAGGCCGGGACAAGTGGCGCGCCTTGCCCGCCGGCGGCCACATCGCGGCGGCGGAAGTCGGCTACCACGCTGATACCAGTAAGCTCGGCGAGCAGCGCGGGGTTACCGATCTGTACGGTGAAGCCGCGGGCGGGTTCGTGACGGACCGTCTGACCATGGCTACCAATGGCGCGTATGGCGTCAGCCTGCAGGCCCTGCTGAGCGAGCAGCTGGCGTATACCCTCGGCCGCAAGGGTAGCCCAGTGATTTTCCGCCAATGCTGCCCGGGCGATTTCGTCAGGGCCGCTGCTGCACAGGGCAAGCAAGTCCTGGCGCAGGCTGGCGGGCATTGGCAGGTAGAGCGTGGCGAGCAGTTCAAGCTGCTCGCCTTGTTCGACCAAGGCGATGTCCAGGCCATCCAGGCTGGTACCGGACATCACCCCCAGGTAAAGCGCCATGGCTTAGCGCTTGTTCGCGGCGAGCAGGGTGGCCTTTTCCTGATCCATGCGGGCGATCAGTGGCTGGCTCTGCTGCAAGAAGCGTTGACGCTCGTTCTTGGCGATCGGGTCGGCCATTGGCACCTTCTGGCTCAGGGGGTCGACATGCACGCCGTTGACCTGGAACTCATAGTGAAGATGCGGCCCGGTGGAAAGGCCGGTGGTGCCGATGTAACCGATGATCTGGCCCTGCTTGACGGTGCTACCGGTCTTGATGCCTTTGGCAAAGCCCTGCATGTGGCCATACAGCGTCTTGTAGCGGTTACCGTGCTGGATGATCACGGTGTTGCCGTAGCCGCCGCGGCGCCCGGCCAGTTCGATGCGGCCGTCGCCTGCTGCCTTGATAGGCGTGCCGCGTGGGGCTGCGTAGTCAACGCCCTTGTGCGCACGAATCTTGTTCAGGATCGGGTGCTTGCGGCCGGCGGAGAAGCGCGAACTGATACGGGCGAAGTCCACCGGGGTGCGGATGAAGGCTTTGCGCAGGCTGTTGCCGTCGGCAGTGTAGTAGGTAGTGTTGCCCTGCTTGTTGGTGTAGCGCACGGCAGTGTAGGTTTTGCCACGGTTGGTGAAGCGCGCCGAAAGGATATTGCCCGTGCCGACGACCTTGCCATCCATCACCTTCTGCTCGTAGACCACGTCGAACTCGTCGCCTGGGCGAATATCCTGGGCGAAGTCGATGTCGTAGCCCAGCACGCGCGCCATGTCCATGGTCATGCTGTGGGAAAGGCCGGCACGCTGGGCAGATGCTGACAGCGAGCTTTTGATCACCCCGTGGGCATAGGCAGTACGCACCACCGGCTTGCTGATTTCACGGTTGAAGGTAAAGCCTTTGGCGCTTTTGCTCAGGCTGATGGTTTCAAGGTTGCTGACCTTGCTGTGCAGGCTGGCCAGTTGGCCATCCTTGTCGAGTTCGAACTGCAGGACCTGGCCGTGCTTGAGTTGGGTGAACTGCTTGGCCTGCTTGTTGCTGGCCAGCAGGTCGTGCACGGCATTGGCTGGCAGGCCGACCTTGGCAAACAGCGTGGACAGGGTATCGCCGCGCGCTACGGTAACTTCGCGGTGGCCTGGTTGCTTGGCGGCTTCGGCAACCTGTTTGGCGTCTTGCGTTGGCTGCTCGGCTTTCTGGGTTTCGGGTGTGGCTGCTTCTATCTGGGCGAAAGGTGAGCCTTGCTCACCCTGTGCCTGCACCATGGGCGCAGCACGGGCTTCGTCCTTCAATTGTTCGGCAGGGCTTTCCAGCTCGAGGTTGAGGGTGGTTTTCTTGGCTTCCACTTCGCTGGACGGAAATACCAGCAAAGCCAGGCTGAGCAGGGCGGCAATGCCGCTGGCGGCCAACAGGTGGCTCTTCGGATAAAGCGGTGGCGCTTTAGGCGGTTCGTTGGTCATGGGTAAGGTGACTTTGAAAAAGGTGAAATGGAATAGATGAATGACATGATGAAGATGAAATAACTGTATAAAATATAACCAAATCCACTTTCACGCAAGGGCGCGTAGACGTCGCAAGCCTGTGCCCGGGTCACATTCCTTTGCAAAACTTGTATTTGACGGCCGATCTTGTATGGTTGGCTCCCCCTGAATCTGAGCCTTGCGGGTTTGTCTATGAAGTCGGTTGAAGAGCAGCTGGCGCTTATCAAGCGCGGTGCGGAAGAAGTACTGGTCGAGTCGGAACTGGTTGAGAAGCTCAAGCGCGGCCAGCCTCTGCGCATCAAGGCCGGCTTCGACCCGACCGCCCCGGACCTGCACCTGGGTCACACGGTGCTGATCAACAAGCTGCGTCAGTTCCAGGAGCTGGGCCACCAGGTCATCTTCCTGATCGGCGACTTCACCGGCATGATCGGCGACCCAAGCGGCAAGAGCGCAACGCGTCCGCCGCTGACTCGTGAGCAGGTGCTGGACAACGCCGAGACCTACAAGCAGCAGGTATTCAAGATTCTTGATCCGGCCAAGACCGAAGTCGCCTTCAACTCCACCTGGATGGACAAGCTGACCCCGGCCGACTTCATTCGCCTGGCCTCGCAGTACACTGTGGCGCGCATGCTCGAGCGCGATGACTTCGACAAGCGCTACACCACCAACCAGCCGATTGCCATTCACGAGTTCCTCTACCCGTTGGTGCAGGGCTACGATTCGGTCGCGCTGAAAGCAGACGTCGAGCTGGGTGGTACCGACCAGAAGTTCAACCTGCTGATGGGGCGCGAACTGCAGCGTGCCTATGGCCAGGAAGCGCAGAACATCGTGACCATGCCGTTGCTCGAAGGGCTGGACGGTGTGAAGAAAATGTCCAAGTCGCTGGGCAACTATGTCGGTATCCAGGAAGCGCCGGGGGTGATGTACAGCAAGCTGGTGTCGATCCCGGATACGCTCATGTGGCGTTACTTCGAGCTGCTGAGCTTCCGCTCCATGGAAGAGATCGAGCAGTTCCGCGCCGATGTGGCCAATGGCGCCAACCCGCGAGACATCAAGATCAAGCTGGCGGAAGAGATTGTCGCGCGTTTCCATGGTGAGGAGGCTGCCGCCAATGCGCACCGTGCTGCGGGCAACCGTATGAAAGAAGGCGAGCTGCCTGAAGACCTGCCGGAGGTAGAGGTGGTTTCGGCGGAAGGCTTGCCTATCGCTGCGGTTCTGAACCGTGCTGGCCTGGTGAAGAACTCGGCGCAGGCGCGTGACTTGCTGAGTGCTGGTGCAGTGAAAGTGGATGGTGTGGTGGTCGACAAGGATTTCCTGTTTAGTCTGGGTGCTACGCATGTGTGCCAGGCGGGTAAGAAGTCCTTCGGGCGGGTTACGCTGAAGGCTGAGTGATTGCCCGGCGGTTGAGCTATATAGAAGCGGGGAGGCCGAAAGGCCTCCCCGCTTTGCTTTTCAAGCGCCCTGAAGGTTTATTTGAATTAAAGGTTGACGCCCTCTCGAATCCCCTTATAATGCGCCCCACTTCCAGCGACAACGGAACGGCAAACTCCTTGAAATTCAATGAGTTAACCGATTCGGAAGGCGCTGTAAGGGCTACGATCAAATGATCGAATGCGGTTGAGATGATGGTTGACAGCGCTTCTAAACGCTGTATGATTCGCCTCCCGCTTCGAGAGATCGCAGCGAGTCAAGTGTTTGAAGCTAAACGAGTTTCTCGCAAAAAACTTCAAAATAAACGCTTGACAGCAAATGAGGAAAGCGTAGAATGCGCGCCTCGGTTGAGACGAAACACTCTTAACCAACCGCTCTTTAACAAATCGAATCAAGCAATTCGTGTGGGTGCTT
>NZ_QJRK01000007.1:0-142150 GCF_003205245.1 Pseudomonas sp. MB-090624
TCGTCAAGGCCTACGGCGGCACCGTGAAGGTGCTGGGGCTGGTCGAGAACAGCTCGACCACGGCTATTGTCGAGAAGATCCGCAAGCACTGATCGAGCGCCACTCTTTCACTGGTCTGTGCAGGAGCCACGCAGGCTTCAGAATCTTATTTGTGAAGTGAGGTGCGCGCCCGCTGCAGCAACGCCCGCGCCTTGTCGCCAAAACGTTGCAGGCGTGAGGCCCGCGCCGGCTTGCTTTCCACCAGGCCTTGCTGCTTGACCCAATCCCTCCAGCGCACCCGCTCGTCCGCCACTACCCAACCTTCCTGCCTGGCAAAGCTTTCGGCCAGGTACAGCCCGCGCGTGCTTGCAGGCACCAATTCGTCCTTCTTCAACGTGTACAGCTCTGCCAGCGGTTGGCCGTCCTGCAACGGCATCAGGTACAGGTCAGGGCGCTTGCGGTTGAGCCTCGCCACCAGTTGGTCGCCTTCCAAACGCTCGTCAACGTGGAACAAGCTGAGCTTCTTGGCGTCCCGCGGCACCTGCAAACGCATGTCATAGATCAGTTGCAACGACGCGGTGGGCAAGTGCACATAGGCCCGCGGCCGCTCCAGCAGGGGCAGCTGGCCACAGTGTACGGGCCGGGCGGCACCGGATTGCGGGGCCAGCACGAAGTGCGGGGTTTCGCGGTAGTGCAGGGCGGCAGCGTAGGGGACGGGTAGCCAGGTGTCGTTGAAGCGCCCGCCCAGCCAGCCTTCCGGGGTTTCCAGCAGGCATTCTTCGGCCACCTCCTGCACGGCAGTATGCAGGGGCAGGTTCAACTCCTGCGCCGGCACGTAACCGGAAATCAGTTTCAGCACCACATCGCCCCGGTCTTGCCGGCGCTGGCGCACCAGCACCCAGTAATCGCGGTTTTGCCAATGCAGCGTCAGGCGCACCGATACGCCCAGGTTTGCCAGTTCGGCCACGAAGCGCTGCGGGTCGGGCAGTTCGATGGCTTTGCGCCGCTGTTGGGTCTGGGCGAAATTCAGCGGCATGCCGATGCTCTGGTAAATCAGCCCTTCGGCGCTCGCCTCGACGTGCAATGGCAGTGTCTTGAAGTTGCTCGGGTTCTTGCGGATCAGCGTTCGCGCCACGAGGCTCCTCCTTGCGTCGGGTCAGTTTCCAGGCCCAGGGGCCGTGGGTAACTCAGTGCTGGCCCAGGATACGGGCAACGGTGGCCACGTTATGGGCCAGGTGCAACGGGTTGATGGTGCCGACGATAGCACTGCTGACGCCCGGGTGGGCGAACAGCAGTTCGAAACTGGCCTTCACAGGGTCGACACCCGGCGCCAGGCAAAGGTGCCCGCTGGCCAGCGCCTTTTTCACCAGGATGGCCTTACCGTGCTCGGCAGCGTAGTCCAGCACCGGCCGTTCTGCCTGCTCGCTGAGGTTGTAGGTGACCATGGCGCAATCGCCATGCTCCAGGGCTTTCAGGCCGCCAGCGACGGTTTTGCCGGACAGGCCGTAGCCAAGGATCTTGCCCTCTTGTTTGAGCGCGGCCAGCGTCTGGTACACCTCTTGCTGCTCAAGAATGGCCAGGTCGTTGCCGTCGGAATGCACCAGCACCAGGTCGATGCGGTCGGTTTCCAGGCGGCGCAGGCTGCGCTCCACCGAGCGGCGGGTGTGGGCGGCGGTGAAGTCGAAATGTGACTGGCCACCGTCGAATTCTTCCCCGACCTTGCTCACGATCACCCACTCGTCGCGCTGGCCGCGCAGCAGCGGGCCCAGGCGTTCCTCGCTGCGGCCATAGGCGGGGGCGGTATCGATCAGGTTGATGCCCAGTTCACGGGCCTGGGCCAGCAGCATGCGGGCTTCGTCGTCGCTGGGGATGGTGAACCCATTGGGGTATTTCACGCCCTGATCGCGGCCCAGCTTGACCGTACCCAGGCCGAGTGGCGAAACCTGAAAGCCGGTGCTGCCCAGCGGGCGGTGCAAACCGTGCAGGGTGGGCAGGCTCATGGCAGCAGGCGCTCCCAGGCCGGCACACCCAGCACCGGCCGAGGCAGGTCGCCTAGCTCGGCATGCGCCTGTGGGCGGATCCCGTCACGTTGCAGATGGCTGATGACGCGGTCGCTGAAGTCCGGTGCCAGCGCCAGTTTGGTTGGCCAGCCCACCAGCAGGCGGTGTTGCTCGGCGAGGAAGGCGTTGTCCGGGCGTACAAGGCCGGACTGTGCCGGTTCTGCGCGGTCGACCCGCAGCGTGGCCCAGTGCAGTTGGCTTTGGTCGACCCAAGGCAGCAGGCTGGCGATTTCCTTCTGGGCGGCGGCTATTTGTGCCGCAGGCTCGCGGGCGACGCCATCGGCTTCGGCCAGGTCGCCACCCAGGTACCAGACCCACTGGCCATCGGCCGCGGGGTGGGTGGTGATGGTGACCCTGGGCTTTGGCCCACTGCCCAGGCAGTGTGCGTACAGCGGTTTGAGGTTGGCGCCTTTGGCCAGCACCATGTGCAACGGGCGGGTTTGCATGGCCGGCTGCTGCAGCCCCACGGCATGCAGCAGGTCGGCGGTGCCGGCGCCGGCGCTGAGTACGATGCGTTGCGCACGGATGTCACGGCCGTCCACGCGCAGGCCGACCAGTTCTTCACCTTCGCGCAGCGGTTCGATGTGCTCGCCAGCCAGCAGGCTGTCACCTGCCAGTTCGGCCAGGTTGGCCAGCAGGCTGGGCACGTCGATGACCAGTTCAGCCAGGCGGTAGACCTTGCCTTTGAACGCGCGGTCTTGCAGGGCGGGTGGCAGTTGCTCGCCCTTTACCTGATCGACCCGGCCGCGCACGGCCTTGCTGGCAAAGAAGCTGGTGAGGTTGCCGGCCAGGGTGCCTGGCGACCACAGGTAGTGGGCATCGGACAGCAGGCGGGTGCCGGCAAGATCCAGCTCGCCGCTGCCGCTCAAGGCTTCGCGCCAGCGGCGCGGCATGTCGGCAATGGCTTCCGACGCGCCGGTCAGGGCACCGTGCAGGGCGTACTTGGTGCCGCCATGGATAATGCCCTGGGACTTGATAGTCTGCTCACCGCCAAGGCTGGCGCGCTCCACCAGCACTGTCGAATACCCCATGCGGCGCAGGCGTGCATTGAGCCAGAGGCCTGCGACCCCGGCGCCGACGATCAGCACGTCAGTGGAAATGGCAGATGGCATGGCGGTACCTCGAAGACTGGGACAGCTGGCAAGTATACAGGGTATCCCCCAGCGGGCCCTACCGCCGGCAAACCCGGCCAGTGCTACCCCGTGGGCGCTGGCTTGCCTCGCGGGGCACAGCTCAATGCCCGCTGGTCTTGGAGAACAGCTGAATCACCACCACCCCGCCGACAATCATCGCCATCCCCAGCATCGCCGGCACATCCAGCTTCTGCCCGTAGATCACCAGCGCCGCCACACTGATCAGCACAATGCCCAGCCCCGACCAGATGGCATAGGCAATACCCACCGGAATGCTGCGCACCACCAGGGTGAGCATCCAGAACGCAATGCCGTAGCCCACCACCATCAGCAGCAGCGGCAACGGCGTGCTCAAGCCTTTTACCGCTTTCATCGAAGCAGTGGCGATGACTTCGGCGCAGATGGCAATGGCGAGATAGGTGTAGGCATTCATGGTGGGATCCTCCGGTTCTGGCGGGCATTCTAGGCTCAACCAGGATGCGGTAAAGTCATTACCTATCAATTTTGGAGATAGGCCAATGGCCGAGCAGTGGAACCTCGAACAACTGCGAACCTTTGTGCGCGTTGCAGAATTGCGCTCGTTCTCTGCCGTGGCCCGTGAACAGCGCAAGGCCCAGTCGGCGATCAGCAGCGCGGTCGCCTTGCTGGAAACCGACCTGGGCGTCACCCTGTTCGAGCGCAGCAGTGGCCGGCAGCCGAAACTGACGCAAAACGGCAGCGCGCTGCTGGAAGATGCCCGTGAACTGCTGCGCCAGTGCGAACGCCTGGATGGCCGTGCGCTGGCGTTGATGCGCGGGCAGGAGGCCTTGCTGCGCGTGGCGCAGGACGAAGCCATGCCCTACCAGCCGGTGATTGACAGCCTCGATGAATTGGCCAGCCACTTTCCGCTGCTGGAGGTGCAACTGGCCAGCGGGGCCCAGGGTGATGTGGCGCGCAAACTGGTCGAGCGGCGCGCCGACCTGGGGCTGTTCTTTCACCACGAGAGCATCCCGGCAACCCTGGAGCGGCGCGCCCTGGGCAGCGTGGAAATGGTCACGGTCTGTGCGGTCGACCACCCGCTGGCGGGTCGTGGCCGGGTTACTCGCCAACAGCTGGCCCGCCATCGTCAATTGCTGATCACCCCGCAGCAAAGCGGTTACCCCGGCGGCGAGGCCATCAGCCCGCAGGTGTGGCGTGCCGACAGCTTCTACGTTCTGGCGGAGCTGTTGATGCGCGGCCTCGGCTGGGCCTGGTTGCCACGGCATGTCGTGCAGTACCCCACATACCAGACGCACATGGTGGAGCTGGACAGTGAGTGGCGCCCACCGGCGTTGGTGGCGGAACTGGCCTGGCGCCGTGATGAACCCCTGGGCCCTGCTGCGCAATGGTTGGCCGAGCGCTTTGCAGTGCACTTGCGCGCGATCGGGTAAACTCCGCTGCCATGAACAGAACCCTCTATACCTTGCTCTTTCACCTGGGCCTGCCGCTGGTCGCGCTGCGCCTGTACCTTCGCGCGCGCAAGGCGCCGGCCTATGGCCAGCGCATCGCCGAGCGGTTTGCCTTCAGGCTGCCGGCCATGCGCCAGGGCGGTATCTGGGTGCACGCGGTGTCGGTCGGCGAAAGCATTGCCGCGGCGCCGATGGTGCGCGCCTTGCTCAAGGCCTACCCGCAACTGCCGATCACGCTCACCTGCATGACCCCTACCGGTTCCGAGCGCATTCGCGCCATGTTCGCCGACGAACCCCGTGTGCAGCACTGTTATCTGCCCTACGACCTGCCGTGGGCGGCGGGGCGCTTCATCGACCATGTGCAGCCGAAACTGGGCATCATCATGGAAACCGAGCTGTGGCCCAACCATATTCATCAGTGCGCCAAGCGCGGTATTGCGGTGGCACTGGCCAATGCCCGCCTCTCTGCGCGCTCGGCCCGTGGCTATGGGCGCTTTGCCAGGCTGACGCGGCCGATGTTGGCGGAGATGAACCTGATTGCCGTGCAGACCGAAACCGAGGCGCAACGCTTTCGTGATCTGGGCGCCCGCCCGCACTGCGTGCAGGTGACCGGCTCGATCAAGTTCGACCTGAAGGTCGATGAGCAGCTGTTGCCACGGGCTCGGGGGTTGCGCGAGCAATGGGGCGCCACGCAGCGCCCGGTGTGGATTGCGGCCAGCACCCATGAGGGGGAGGATGCGCTGGTGCTGCAGGCGCATCAGCAGCTGTTGCAGGTGCATGGCGATGCCTTGCTGATCCTGGTGCCGCGCCACCCTGAGCGGTTCAATGCGGTGCATGCGCTTTGCAGCGAACGGTTCAGCACCATTCGCCGCTCCACTGGCGCGCCCGTCGACGCACAAACCCGGGTATTGCTTGGCGACACCATGGGCGAATTGCTGTTTCTGTATGCGCTGGCCGATATCGCCTTCGTGGGCGGCAGCCTGGTGCCGACCGGCGGGCACAACCCGCTGGAGCCGGCAGCACTGGCCTTGCCGGTGATCATGGGGCCGCACGTGTTCAACTTCCTCGAAATCAGCGCAATGCTGGTAGAGGCAGGGGCGTTGCAGCAGGTGGACGATGCCGACGGGCTGGCCGAGGCCGTGCGGCGGTTGGTCGAGTTACCGCAGGATGCCCAGCGCATGGGCGCGGCCGGCAGGGCGGTGATGCAGGCCAACCAAGGTGCATTGCAGCGCTTGCTCGATGGGCTGGCTGCGCTAATGCGCTGATATTCGCAGCGGCGCGATCCCTGTGGGAGCGGCCTTGTGTCGCGAAAGGGGGGCGCAGCGCCCCCGGGATTTTCGCACGACCGCAAGATTGTCGGGGCCGCTGTGCGGCCCTTTCGCGACACAAGGCCGCTCCTACACTGTCCGCGTGCTCCCTGATTTCAAGGGCGGCGCTCGAAGTTCTTGGCTGCAGCAGCCGCCAGATCCGGTGGCAAGAAGTCCTTGTCCGGGTTGTAGTCGGCCTTCAGGTAACGCCCCAGATCCTTCAGGTCTTGCGGGCTCAGGGTGCCGGCGGCCTGCTTGAGGCTCAGGTTGTCGAGAATGTAGTCGTAGCGGCTGTTGTTGTAGTCGCGCACCGAGGTGTACAGCTGGCGCTGGGCATCGAGCACGTCGACGATGTTGCGGGTGCCGACCTGGTAGCCGATTTCAGTCGCTTCCAGCGCACTCTGGTTGGAGATGATCGACTGCTTGCGTGCCTGGACCTGTTCCACGTCGGTGTTCACCGCGCGGTGCAGGTTGCGGGTGTTCTCCACCACTTGGCGGCGCAGGCTCTCGCGCTGCTGTTCGCTCTGGCTCAGGCGCTGGTAAGCCTCGCGTACCTGCGAGCTGGTCAGGCCGCCGCTGTAGATCGGGATGTTCAGTTGCAGGCCGATACTGGTCTGCTCGACGTCGCCGCTGTAGCGAACGTTCTGTTGGGGAGCAGGGTTGGTAAAGCCGAGGCTGTCGTTGTCACCCTTTTGGTATTTGGCTACCGCATCCAGGGTGGGCGCATGGCCGGCCTTGCGCTGGCGCAGGGTTTCTTCGGCGGCAGACACCGCATAGTTGGTCGCCAGCAGGTTGAGGTTCTGGCGCCCGGCCGTTTCCACCCAGGCCTTGGCATCGTTCGGCGTAGGTACCTGCACTGGCAGGCTATGCACCACACCCTGGATCGAGCTGTACTCTCGGTTGGTCAGCGTTACCAACGCTTCGAAGGCATCCTGTACCTGGCGTTCGGCGATGATCCGGTTGGCCCGGGCAGTGTCGTAGCCGGCCTGCGACTGCAGCACGTCGGTCTTGTCCGACAGGCCGACATCGAAGCGTTCGTTGGACTGGTCGAGCTGGCGCTTGAACGCGGCTTCCTCAGCCTTGGTCGCGGCCAGGTTGTCCTGGGCGCGCAGCACGGCAAAGTAGCTTTGCGCCGTTTGCAGGATGAGGTTCTGCTCAGTGGCCGACAGCTCCAGGGCGGCTTGTTCGTTGACCGCCTCGGCGGCCTGCAACTGGAACCAGCGGTCGGCGCGGAAAATGGGCTGGGCCAGGGTTGCACTCCAGGCGTTGCCGCTGCGGTTGGAGGTAATCGACGGCTCGTCCAGCTTGGTGCGGGTATTCATCATCTCGGCCCCGGCCGACAGGTTCGGCAGCAAGCCGGCGCGGGCCTGCGGTACCACCTCACGGCGTGCGCCGTAGTCGGCGCGTGCTGCTGCCAGATCGGCGTTGTTGTCGACCGCTTCCTGGTACACGCTGACCAGGTCGGTCTTGACCGTCTGGGGCGCGTCCGCTGCCCAGGCCACTCCGTTGGACGCACAAGACACGGCTATTGCCAGTGAGAGTTTGCGCAGCATAAAGGCAATCCTTGTACGAAATTGAATTACTGAACCGTTGAGTATTTGGCGATGCGCCAGTTTAGTGCCATGTGCCCCCGGCAACAATCGCCGGGCGCGCCTTTCATCATCTGCGTAGAAACCCGCTTGGCTTTGCCGACCACAGCAGTCTAGACTGCGCAGGTTCTTGTCGGGGTGCCTTGAAGCAAAGGCTGAGATCGCAGAGGTGCGGATCCCGTTGAACCTGATCAGGTTAGCGCCTGCGTAGGGAACAAGATTGCTCGCCTTCCCGGGGAGCCTCTTGTGCCAGGTCCGGGATTGTCACAGCTGCATGCAGCTTCAAGGCACCCCCATATCCGGCACTACATCCACTAATGGATGCGTCCGCGCCATTCAGGTTCACCCCGACATTCCACTGCTAGGAAGCCGTCTGGAGAGCCTGTGATGACCCAACAAGAAAAAACGTTCAACCTCAGCGAATCGGCAAAAGTCGATCAGCAGTCCGTGCAGCCGTTCCCGCGTTCGCGCAAGGTCTATGTGCAGGGCTCGCGCCCGGATATCCGCGTACCCATGCGGGAAATCAGCCTGGCCGACACGCCGACCGATTTCGGTGGCGAGTCCAATGCCCCGGTACTGGTCTACGACACCTCCGGCCCCTACACCGATCCCAGTGTGATCATCGACGTGCGCAAAGGCCTGGCCGACGTGCGGTCGGCCTGGATCGACGCGCGTGGCGACACCGAGCGCCTGGCCGGGCTGAGCTCCGACTTCGGCCAGCAGCGCCTGAACGACGCCGAGCTGGCCAAGCTGCGTTTTGCCCACGTGCGCAACCCGCGCCGGGCCAAGGCCGGCGCCAATGTTTCGCAAATGCACTATGCCCGCCAGGGCATCGTTACCGCCGAGATGGAATACGTGGCCATCCGCGAGAACATGAAGCTGCAGGAGGCGCGCGCCGCAGGCCTGCTCGACGCGCAACATGCCGGGCATAGCTTCGGTGCCAACATTCCGAAAGAGATCACCCCAGAATTCGTGCGCCAGGAAATTGCCCGTGGCCGTGCGATCATCCCGGCCAACATCAACCACCCGGAGCTGGAGCCGATGATCATCGGCCGTAATTTCCTGGTGAAGATCAACGGCAATATCGGTAACAGCGCCCTGGGCTCGTCCATCGAGGAAGAGGTGGCCAAGCTGACCTGGGGCATCCGCTGGGGGTCGGACACGGTCATGGACCTGTCCACCGGCAAGCACATCCATGAGACCCGCGAGTGGATCATCCGTAACTCGCCGGTGCCGATTGGTACCGTGCCGATCTACCAGGCCCTGGAAAAGGTCAACGGGGTGGCCGAAGACCTGACCTGGGAGCTGTTCCGCGACACCCTGATCGAGCAGGCCGAGCAGGGTGTGGACTACTTCACCATCCATGCCGGGGTATTGCTGCGCTACGTGCCGCTGACCGCCAAGCGGGTCACGGGCATCGTCAGCCGTGGCGGCTCGATCATGGCCAAATGGTGCCTGGCCCATCACAAGGAAAACTTCCTCTACACCCACTTCGACGAAATCTGCGAAATCATGAAGGCCTACGACGTCAGCTTCTCACTGGGCGATGGCCTGCGCCCCGGCTCGATCGCCGACGCCAACGACGCTGCGCAGTTCGGTGAGCTGGAAACCCTTGGCGAGCTGACCAAGATTGCCTGGAAGCATGACGTGCAGTGCATGATCGAAGGCCCTGGCCACGTGCCGATGCAGTTGATCAAGGAGAACATGGACAAGCAGCTGGAATGCTGCGACGAGGCGCCGTTCTACACCCTCGGCCCACTGACCACCGATATCGCCCCGGGTTATGACCACATCACCTCGGGCATTGGTGCGGCAATGATCGGCTGGTTCGGCTGCGCCATGCTCTGCTACGTGACGCCCAAGGAGCACCTGGGCCTGCCGAACAAGGATGACGTCAAGACCGGCATCATCACCTACAAGATCGCCGCGCATGCTGCCGACCTTGCCAAAGGCCACCCCGGCGCACAAATCCGCGACAACGCCCTGTCCAAGGCGCGCTTCGAGTTTCGCTGGGAAGACCAGTTCAACCTCGGCCTCGACCCTGACACTGCCCGCGCCTACCACGACGAGACGCTGCCCAAGGAGTCGGCCAAGGTCGCGCACTTCTGCTCGATGTGCGGGCCGAAGTTCTGCTCGATGAAGATCACCCAGGAAGTGCGGGAGTACGCCGCCAAGATCGAAACCGTGGACGTCACGGTCGAGCAAGGCATGCGTGAGCAGGCCGAGCGGTTCCGCCAGGAAGGCAGCCAGCTGTACCACAAAGTCTAAGAACGCTGGGGCCGGCTCCCGCAGGAACCGCGCCAGGCTCAAGGCCAGGGCGTTTTTTGTGGGAGCGGCCTTGCGTCGCGATACGAGGACGAAGTCTTCCCCAGGAACACCAACAACATTGCCGGCGAGCGCCAACCATGACATCACCCAGCCCGTTCTCCCCCGACCACCCGGTCCCCACCCACCAGCGCATCTTCGGCGCGCGTGACCTGTTCTCCCTCTGGTTTTCCCTGGGCATCGGCCTGATGGTGCTGCAAGTCGGCGCCATGCTCGCGCCGGGCCTGGGCCTTGCTGGCGCCGTACTGGCCATTGCCCTGGGCACCGGCGTGGGCGTGCTGTTGCTGGGCGCCGCCGGGGTCATCGGCAGTGACACCGGGCTGTCGGCCATGGGCACCCTGAAGCTCAGCCTGGGCAGCCATGGCACGCGCTTGCCGGCGGTGCTCAATTTGCTGCAACTGGTGGGCTGGGGGGCGTTCGAGATCATCGTCATGCGCGATGCCGCTAGCCTGCTGGGCGCACGTGCGTTCGGTGAGCACAGCGCCTGGAACAGCCCGATGCTGTGGACCCTGTGCTTTGGTGCCCTGGCGACCTTGCTGGCGGTGAGCGGGCCACTGGCGTTCGTGCGCAAGGTGTTGCGCGCCTGGGGTATCTGGTTGCTACTGGGGGCCTGCGTCTGGCTGACCTGGAACTTGTTCGCCAAGGCCGACCTGGCTGAGTTGTGGGGGCGCGCCGGGGATGGCTCGATGTCGCTGGCAGTAGGCTTCGACATCGTCATTGCCATGCCGCTGTCGTGGCTGCCGCTGATCGCCGACTATTCACGTTTCGCCCGTAATGGCAGGCACGTGTTCGGCGGTACCGTGCTGGGCTACTTCATCGGCAATACCTGGCTGATGAGCCTGGGCGTGGCTTACACCCTGGCCTTCGCCGCCAGTGGCGAAGTCAATGCGTTGTTGCTGGCCTTGGCTGGCGCCGGCATGGGGGTTCCGTTGCTGCTGATTCTGCTCGACGAGTCGGAAAAGGCATTCGCCGACATCCACTCGGCGGCGGTCTCCACCGGGGTGCTGCTGCCGTTGAAGGTGGAACACCTGGCGCTGGCCATCGGCGTGCTGTGCACCCTGATCGCCTTGCTGGCGCCATTGGCTCAGTACGAGAACTTCCTGTTGCTGATCGGTTCGGTGTTTGCGCCGCTGTTCGGCGTAGTGCTGGTGGACCACTATGTAGTGCGTCGCCGTGGCCTGCCGGTACAGGTCAAGGGTTTGCACTGGCAGGCGCTCCTGGCCTGGTTCGCGGGGGTGGCGGCCTACCACCTGATTGCCGCCAATGCCCCCGAGCTGGGCGCCACCCTGCCAGCATTGCTGCTGGCAGGTGTGCTGCACGGGCTGTTGAGCTTCAGCCGCGGCCGGGGAACAGTTCCGGCTTGAGCACGCCGTTGAGGCGCGGGTAGGGGATTTTCAGTTCCACGTGGCCCATGGAATAGGGCGCGATGGCGTAGACCTCGTATTTGACCACCAGCGCGCCGTACGTCAGGGCGATGTGCGGCGACTTCTTGAACGGCCAGGTCTTGACGAACTCGGCGTCCTTGTCCATGCCCACGCTCATCAGCCAGGCGCGGTGCGACTCTTCGACGGTTTTCCAGAACGTCTCTTCCTGGCCAGGCAGCAGCATGTCCTGCAGGGTCAGCACCTTGTCCAGCTTGCGGGAGTAGTTGATGAAACCACGCCCAGGCATGCCGTGTGCGCCACCGCTGTCCAGGTAGCTGGACAGTTCGATGATCACCAGGCCGTCATGCTGCTCGCGTACCTTGGCTTGCAGGTAGCTGCTGTTACGTTTGTCGGCACTGGCCAGGTATTGCTGTTCATAGGCCTGCAGGGTGGCCGGCGCGGTGCCATGCTGATTGTCTTCGGTCAGTTGCAGCAAGCGCTTTTCGACGATGCCGTCAAGCTTGGGCAGGGCCGGGAAGTGCACCATGTCGATGTTCACCAGCGGGCAATCGCTTTCGCTGCAACCGGGTTTTACATGCTCCCAGGCGTCGCGTTTGACCTCTAGCGGGGTCCGGTAGTTGGGCGTGAACAGGCTCTGGCAGGCGCCCAGAGCGAGTGCCAGCACGGCCACGGAAGTCAGTTTGACAATGGTCATGATGATCCTTGCAAAAACAGGGAAAAGTCGGCCTTTGACCGTCTGCGCGGCCTTCGGTTCGCCACTAAGCTAACAGAGTGCGCACGTGCTGTCCCGACTGTGCGAATGGTTGCTGGAAAGGGGTGAAACGCGCTGGCGTGCGGAGTAGGATGGCGCGATGCTGTGATTGAGGTAGCGAGGATTTCCATGTCAGACACGTTGAACTCAGTGCCCAGGGCGGTCGAGATCGTCAAGCGGGAAAACTGCTTCCAGGGCTTCTACAAGCTCGACAAGGTGCACTTGCGCCACGAGCTGTTCGCGGGCGGCATGGGGCGCGAGATCAGCCGTGAACTGTTCGTGCGTCACGATGCGGTGTGTGTACTACCCTACGACCCGCTGCGCGATGAAGTGGTGCTGATCGAACAGTTCCGCGTCGGTGCAATGGGCAAGGCCGAAAACCCCTGGCTGATCGAAATGGTCGCCGGGCTGATCGACAAGGACGAGCAACCCGAGGAAGTCGCCCACCGCGAAGCCGAAGAAGAAGCGGGCCTGACTTTCAGTGCCCTGTGGCCGATGACCCGCTACTTCCCGTCGCCTGGCGGCAGCGATGAATACGTGCACTTGTTCCTTGGCCACTGCAGCAGCGAAGGGGCAGGCGGGCTGCATGGCCTGGAGGCCGAGGGTGAAGACATTCGCGTGCGGGTCTGGTCGTTCGAAGATGCCTTGCAGGCCGTGCGCGATGGGCGCATCTGCAACGCGGCGACCATCATCGGCTTGCAATGGCTGGCCCTGAACCGTGACGAAGTACGAGGTATGTGGAAGTGAACCTGCTGCGCGAGCGCTATCGAGTCGACCTGGCCGGGCTGCAGGCTGCCTGTGAGGCCAACTATGCCCGGCTGATGCGCTTGCTGCCGGACATGCGTACTACCCAGAGCTCGCGCCGCATCGGTATGACCCAGGGCGACCAGATGCTTGGCGTGCTGGTGCTCGACGTGGTGCTGGCCTGCCCGTACACCACCACCCTGCATATACGTCAGGAGCACAGCTTGCCGTGGCTGCCGGTGCCGCACCTGGAGGTGCAGGTGTATCACGACGCGCGCATGGCCGAGGTGATCAGCGCCGAACATACCCGGCGCCTGCGCAGCATCTACCCCTACCCGAACGAGGCCATGCACCAGCCAGACGAAAAGGCCCAGCTCAACCTGTTCCTCGGTGAATGGCTGAGTCACTGCCTGGCCTGTGGCCACGAATTGGCAAGCGTTCGCTGACATGCATGCAGACCACCCGCGCCCAGTACATGTGGTGCAACTGACCGACGCCCATCTTTTCGCCGACCCGGCCGGCAGCATGCTGGGCCTCAAGACCCGTGAAAGTTTGGGCCATGTAGTAGCCCAGGTGCGGCGCGAGCAACCGCTTGTCGACTTGCTGTTGTGCACGGGCGATTTGTCCCAGGATGCCAGCATTGCTTCTTATGAAGCTTTTCGTGAGCTGACTGCGCCGTTTGGCGTACCAAGCCGTTGGCTGCCGGGCAACCATGATGAGGCCCGGATCATGGCCGAAGTGGCGCCGGAGTTGGTACAGGCAGTAACCGATATCGGCGCCTGGCGTATTGTGATGCTCAACACGGCGGTGCACGGCGCCACACATGGCTTGCTAGGGGATGACCAGCTGGTAGTGCTGGAGGCCGCGCTGAAAGGGGCGGGCGGGCGCCATTGCCTGGTGTGTTTCCACCATCAACCGGTAGACATCGGCTGCGCCTGGATCGCCCCGATCGGCTTGCGCAATGCCCAGGCGCTGTTTGACATCATTGAAGGTTACCCACAGGTGCGGGCATTGCTGTGGGGGCACGTTCATCAGGAGTGGGATGAAGTGCGCGATGGTCGGCGCCTGCTGGCTACGCCTTCGACCTGCATTCAGTTCGCGGCCCGCAGCGAGGACTTCAAGGTGAGCGAAGAGCAGCCTGGGTACCGCTGGCTGCGCCTGCATGCCGACGGTCGGCTGGAGACCGGGGTGGAGCGGGCGTGGGACTTTGAAGTGAAGCTCGACTTCGATAGCCCAGGTTATTGAGCGGGTTGCGCAGTCAACTGTAGGAGCGGCCTTGTGTCGCGAAAGGGCCGCAAAGCGGCCCCGGCAATATCTGCGGCGAAGCTGAAATTATGGGGGTTGCTTCGCACCCCCTTCGCGACACAAGGCCGCTCCTACAGGGTGCCCTGTTGCAGCCGGCTATGGTGAAGAAATTGTTGCGAAACCCGTGACGCTGCGTCAAAACCCGGCGAACGCGCTACACTGCGCGTCCCTGCGCCCGCATCATCAGGCGCGAAGCCACAGATTCCGGGGGCAGCATGTCGGGTTCCATCCTCTATATCCATGGCTTCAACAGCTCGCCGCTTTCCACCAAGGCGCGCCAGCTCGAAGCGGTCATGCAGCGGCTCGGCCTGGCCGATCAACTGCGGGTGCCCGCCTTGCACCATCACCCACGCCAGGCCATCGCCCAGCTTGAGGCGGCCATCGCCGAACTGGGCGCGCCATTACTGGTGGGCAGTTCGCTCGGCGGCTACTATGCCACCTGTCTGGCGGAGCGCCATGGCCTCAAGGCCTTGCTGGTCAACCCGGCGGTTACCCCGCACAAGCACTTTGACGGCTACCTGGGTACCCAGCGCAACCACTACACCGATGAAACCTGGGAGCTGACCCTGGACCACGTGGAGGCCCTGGCCGAGCTGGAAGTGCCAGCGCCGGTCGATGCCAGCCGCTATCAGGTGTGGCTGCAAACCGCCGACGAAACCCTGGATTACCGCCATGCCGAACGTTATTACCGTGCTTGTGCCCTGCGCATCCAGGCCGGTGGTGACCACAGTTTCCAGGGCTTTGCCGAGCGCCTGCCGGCCCTGCTGGCGTTTGCCGGTATTGCGCGTGGGCAGTATGCAGCGCTCGATTTTTCTGTATTTTGACTTTTTTGCACTCACCAGACTGACGACGAGACCCTATGGCCAATCCCAGCGCTAGCGCCTATAACGCAGACGCCATCGAAGTCCTCTCGGGCCTTGACCCGGTCCGCAAGCGGCCGGGCATGTACACCGACACCAGCCGCCCCAACCACCTGGCCCAGGAAGTGATCGACAACAGTGTCGACGAAGCCCTGGCCGGGCATGCCCGCTCCGTGCAGGTCATTCTGCATGCCGACCACTCGCTGGAAGTCAGCGACGACGGTCGTGGCATGCCGGTGGACATTCACCCCGAAGAGGGCGTGTCCGGGGTCGAGCTGATCCTGACCAAGCTGCACGCCGGCGGCAAGTTCTCCAACAAGAACTACCAGTTCTCCGGTGGCTTGCACGGCGTTGGCATCTCGGTGGTCAACGCCCTGTCGACCCAGGTGCGCGTGCGTGTCAAACGCGACGGCAACGAGTACCAGATGACCTTCGCCGACGGCTTCAAGGCCAGCGAGCTGGAAGTTGTGGGTTCGGTCGGCAAGCGCAACACCGGCACCAGCGTGTATTTCAGCCCCGACCCCAAGTATTTCGATTCGCCGAAATTCTCCATCAGCCGTCTCAAGCACGTGCTCAAGGCCAAGGCCGTGCTGTGCCCAGGCCTGCTGGTCAGCTTCGAGGACAAGGCCAGCGGCGAAAAGGTCGAATGGCACTACGAGGATGGCCTGCGTTCCTACCTGGTCGATTCGGTCAACGAGTTCCAGCGCCTGCCCGATGAGCCGTTCTGCGGTAGCCTGGCCGGTAACAAGGAAGCGGTGGACTGGGCCTTGCTGTGGCTGCCCGAAGGCGGCGACAGCATCCAGGAAAGCTACGTCAACCTGATCCCTACCGCCCAGGGTGGTACCCACGTCAATGGCCTGCGCCAGGGCCTGCTGGATGCCATGCGCGAGTTCTGCGAATTCCGCAACCTGCTGCCGCGCGGGGTCAAGCTGGCACCGGAAGACGTTTGGGAGCGCATCACTTTCGTCCTCTCGATGAAGATGCAGGACCCGCAGTTCTCCGGGCAGACCAAAGAGCGGCTGTCTTCACGCGAGGCGGCGGCATTCGTTTCTGGCGTGGTCAAGGATGCCTTCAGCCTGTGGCTCAACGCCCACCCTGAACTGGGCATGCAACTGGCGGAGCTGGCCATCAGCAACGCCGGCCGCCGCCTCAAGGCCAGCAAGAAAGTCGAGCGCAAGCGTATCACCCAGGGCCCGGCATTGCCCGGCAAGCTGGCCGACTGCGCCGGCCAGGACCCGATGCGTGCCGAGCTGTTCCTGGTCGAGGGTGACTCGGCCGGTGGCTCGGCCAAGCAGGCCCGGGACAAGGAATTCCAGGCCATCCTGCCGCTGCGCGGCAAGATACTCAACACCTGGGAAGTGGACGGCGGCGAAGTCCTGGCCAGCCAGGAAGTGCACAACATTGCCGTGGCCATCGGGGTCGACCCCGGTGCCACCGACCTGGCGCAACTGCGCTATGGCAAAATCTGTATCCTCGCCGACGCCGACTCCGACGGCCTGCACATTGCCACGCTGTTGTGCGCGCTGTTCGTGCAGCACTTCCGTGCACTGGTCGAGGCCGGGCACGTGTATGTGGCCATGCCGCCGCTGTACCGCATCGACCTGGGCAAGGAAATCTACTATGCCCTCGACGAAGCCGAGCGTGATGGCATTCTCGACCGCCTGGTGGCCGAGAAGAAGCGCGGCAAACCCCAAGTCACCCGCTTCAAGGGTTTGGGCGAAATGAACCCGCCACAACTGCGTGAAACCACCATGGACCCGAACACCCGGCGCCTGGTGCAACTGACCCTGGACGACGTGCAGGCGACTTGCGAGCTGATGGACAAGCTGCTGGCCAAGAAGCGCGCCGGTGACCGCAAGAACTGGCTGGAAACCAAAGGTAACCTCGCCGAGGTCATGGTTTGATTCGTCTGCTGCTGGCGGCCTGGCTGGCGCTGGTTGCGCTGCCGGGCCTGGCGGGCGACTGGCCAGAGCTGAAGATGACTGCCGAGCACCCGATAGACGGTATGCGCGGTGGCAACCTGTCTGGCCTGGCATTCTGCCGGGGGGCGTTGTGGGGCGTGTCCGACCGCGACGATGACCGCATCTACCGCTTCGACCAGCAGAGCGCTACCTGGCGCGCGCAGGCGCTTGCCTTCACTGCGCCGCCGGTGCCGGAAAGCGGCCTGCCGTGGGGCCTGAAGTCACGCAACTGGGCGGCGTCGTACATTCGCGGCGGCGCGCTGGACTTCGAAGGCATCACCTGCGACCAGGCTAACAACCTGTACCTGATCAGCGAGGCACACGCTGCGGTGCTGCAACTGCCGCCCGAAGGTGAGCCCGACTGGCTCAAGATCGACCCGGCCATGGTCCGTCAGGCGCGGGCCAGTGGCATGCTGCTGAACTTCAATGCGCTGTTCGAAGGGCTGGCAATCAACCCGGCGGGTGACCGCCTGTGGCTGGCGGCCGAGCGCGAGCGGCGTGGCCTGGTGGCCATCGAACGGCAGCAGTCGGTATGGACCTGCGGGCGCGGTTGCGTGCTGCTGAGCGAGGCTGGGGTCGAGATGCAGCCGCCGCAAATGCCAGAGGCCCGGGCCCTGTCGCGCGACTTTTCCGACCTCGCCTGGTTCGAGGGCAAGCTGTTCACCCTTGAGCGCAACACCTACCGGATATGCCGGCGGGACGCTGACAGCGGCGAGGTCGAGCGCTGCTGGTCGTTCGCCGCCGAGGCGCTGGAGCCGATGCGCCGCTACGATCAGCCGTTCGGCTTGGCCGAGGCGCTGGTGATCGACGGCAAAGGCGCCTGGGTTGGATTGGACAACAACAACGCTGACCGTGCCGACGGCGAGCGGCGCCCGATCGTATGGCGCTTCGAGGCGCCTCAGGGCGGCTGGGGCGCCAAACCGTGAGCCAGGCACCGGGCAAGCGCGCAGGGCGGGTGCTGATGGTGCTCGCCTGGGCGGCTGCGCTGTTTCTGGCCACGCGCTTTTTCGGCCAGTGGGAAGACAGCCAACGTAACCCCAACCGCCAGGTGCAGTCGGAGCACGGCCAAGGTTTCATCGAGGTGCGCCTGCTGAGTGATGGCCAGGGGCATTTCGTGGTGGATGGCGCGATCAATGGCCAAGTGGTGCACTTCATGCTGGACACCGGGGCCACCGACGTCGCGATCCCCGAAGGGCTGGCCCGCGACCTGAACCTGGCGCGTGGCAGCCCGGTGCTGCTGAGTACCGCCAATGGCCGCACCGAGGGCTACCGCACGCGGCTGGCCAGCCTGCAACTGGGCGACATCCACCTGCAGAACGTACGCGCCATTGTCGTGCCGGGCCTGGATGGCCCCACCGTGCTACTGGGCATGAGTGCCCTGCAACAACTTGAATTTACCCAGCGCGGTGGCACCATGCTGCTGCGCCAGAACCTGAAATGACGAGGCCCGCATGAGCGACTCACTGGAACTCAGCCTGGACGGCGTAGAACGCCGCTCACTGGCTGACTTCACCGAACAGGCCTACCTCAACTACTCCATGTACGTGATCATGGACCGCGCCCTGCCGCATATCGGCGATGGCCTCAAGCCAGTGCAGCGGCGCATTGTCTACGCCATGAGCGAGTTGGGGCTCGATGCCGATGCCAAGCACAAGAAGTCGGCGCGTACCGTCGGTGACGTGCTCGGCAAGTTCCACCCCCATGGCGACTCGGCCTGCTATGAAGCCATGGTGCTGATGGCGCAGCCGTTCAGCTACCGCTACACACTGGTCGATGGCCAGGGCAACTGGGGTGCGCCGGACGATCCGAAGTCGTTCGCGGCGATGCGCTACACCGAAGCGCGGTTGTCCCGCTATGCCGAAGTGCTGCTCAGCGAAGTCGGCCAGGGCACCGTCGACTGGGTGCCCAACTTCGACGGCACCTTGCAGGAGCCCGCCGTGTTGCCGGCACGCCTGCCCAACATTCTGCTCAACGGCACCACCGGTATCGCCGTGGGCATGGCCACCGATGTGCCGCCGCACAACCTGCGTGAAGTGGCCAGCGCCTGCGTGCGCCTGCTCGACGAGCCCAAGGCCACCATCGAGCAGTTGTGCGAGCATATTCAAGGGCCGGACTACCCGACCGAGGCCGAAATCGTCACGCCGCGGGCCGAAATCCTCAAGATGTACGAAAGTGGCCGTGGTTCGATCCGCATGCGCGCCGTGTACCGCGTCGAGGACGGCGACATCGTTGTAACCGCGTTGCCCCACCAGGTCTCGGGGGCCAAGGTGCTGGAGCAGATCGCGGCGCAGATGCAGGCCAAGAAGCTGCCGATGGTGGCCGACCTGCGCGACGAGTCTGATCACGAGAACCCTTGCCGCATCGTCATCATCCCGCGCTCCAACCGTGTGGATGCCGACGAACTGATGCAGCACCTGTTCGCCACCACCGACCTGGAAAGCAGCTACCGGGTCAACGTCAACATCATCGGCCTCGACGGCCGGCCGCAGCTGAAGAACCTGCGCACGATCCTGGTGGAATGGCTGGAGTTTCGTACCCATACCGTTCGTCGCCGGCTGCAGCACCGCCTGGACAAGGTCGAGAAGCGCTTGCACCTGCTGGACGGTTTGCTCACGGCGTTCCTCAACCTGGATGAAGTGATCCACATCATCCGCACCGAGGACCACCCCAAACAGGCGCTGATCGCACGCTTCGGCCTGACCGAAATCCAGGCCGACTACATCCTCGAGACCCGCCTGCGGCAGTTGGCGCGTTTGGAAGAGATGAAAATCCGCGGCGAGCAGGACGAACTGCTGAAAGAGCAAGCCAAGTTGCAGGCGCTGCTGGGCAGCGAAGCCAAACTGCGCAAGCTGGTGCGCAGCGAGCTGATCAAGGATGCCGAAACCTATGGCGACGACCGCCGCTCGCCTATCGTCGAGCGCGCCGAAGCCAAGGCGCTGTCGGAAAACGAGCTGATGCCGACCGAGCCGGTGACCGTGGTGCTATCGGAAAAAGGCTGGATACGCTGTGCCAAGGGCCACGACATCGACGCGACCGGCTTGTCGTACAAGGCAGGCGACGGCTTCAAGGCCGCTGCTGCTGGCCGCTCCAACCAGTTTGCCGTGCTGATCGACTCGACCGGGCGCAGCTACTCGCTGGCCGCCCACAGCCTGCCTTCGGCGCGTGGCCAGGGTGAGCCGCTGACGGGGCGCCTGACGCCTCCGCCTGGGGCCACCTTCGATTGCGTGCTGCTGCCAGAGGACGATGCGCTGTACGTGGTCGCGTCCGACGCCGGCTACGGCTTCGTGGTCAAGGGTGAAGACCTGCAGGCCAAGAACAAGGCCGGCAAGGGTTTGCTCAGCCTGCCCAACGGCGCCAAGGTCATGACGCCGCGGCCGGTGGCCAACCGTGAGCAGGACTGGCTGGCGGCGGTGACCACCGAAGGCCGCCTGCTGGTGTTCAAGGTCAGCGACTTGCCACAGCTGGGTAAAGGCAAGGGCAACAAGATCATCGGTGTACCCGGCGACCGGGTCGCCAGCCGCGAAGAGTTCGTCACCGACCTGGCCGTGATCGCCGACGGGGCGACCCTTGTATTGCAGGCCGGCAAGCGTACCCTGTCTCTGAAGCCTGACGACCTGGAACACTACAAGGGTGAGCGTGGCCGGCGCGGCAGCAAGCTGCCGCGTGGGTTCCAGCGCGTCGATAGCTTGCAGGTGGAAGTGCCGGCGTAACCGGTGGAAATGTCTGGAACGGCAATTACAGCGCCGTTCCGGGCAGAAACACTGGAGTCGGACGGTTATTTCGCGGATGATATGGCCCTTGCGGCGCCGGCGTGGTCGTGTGCCCGTTTGAATTTATATGTATCACTGCGGTGTGCCTGTAGGCAGCCGCCTGGATGGGATGATGAAATTTCTGCGCCTTCCACTTGCGCTGTTGATGACTGGCCTGCTGGGGCTGGGCGGGTGCACCATGCACCAGCCTGTCGCCTTGTACCAGCTCGACAGTGGTGATCCTGGCCAGCCGTCGCAGAGTGCGGGCATGGCCGTTGTACTCGGGCCGGTATCGGTGGCCGATTACCTGCAGCGCGAGACGTTCCTGCAGCGCCAGGCCGATGGCAGCCTGAGCGCGGCGACCGACGGTCGTTGGGCGGGTAGCCTGTCGTCGGACATTGACCAGTTGCTGGTGCGCCAGCTGGCCTGGCGCCTGGACAGCCAGCGTGTGGTACTGGCCCCGGCAACGGCCGGTTTCACGCCGGATGTACAGGTGCTGCTGTCGATTACCCGCCTGGACTCGGGCAAGGACCAACCGGCCATCCTCGACGCCCAGTGGCGCCTGCTGGACCGCCGTGGCCGCGTACGTGACAACCGTATCGTGCACCTCGAACAGCCACATGAGGGCAGCGAGTCGTCGCAGGTACAGGCCCAGGGCCAATTGCTGCAGAAGCTGGCCGAGCAGCTGAGCACGGCGGTGAAGCCGCTGGCCAACCAGCCGGCAATCGCTGAAGAAACGCCGAAAAAGCCGGCTGCACCGGTGCAGGTGAAGAAGGCGCCGGAAAAGTCCAGAATCCCGATGGCCTCGCCGATCCGCACCGATATGGAAGTCTATCGGTTCTGACCTAACCGCCAGGTGCAAAAAAGCCCGCGATGCTGCGGGCTTTTTCATGTCTGCGTCAAACCATTGCGAAGCTGGCCCGGGCCCTGTAGGCGCGGCCTGGCGTTGCGAAGGGGCTGCGCCGCAGCCCCAGTGCCCAGAGCAGCCTGTCAGGCCCGACGCTCGTGCATGCGCGCCAGTTGCCGTTCCAGCATCGATGGGTACGGTTCCAGCAGGCGCTCCACGCAGCAGGCGCCCTCAGGGCTGGCAATCGGGCGAATGCGTGCGCGCTGGCGAATCAGTGCGTCATCGCTGATCTGCCGCTCCACCAGCAACAGGTTGCGGCTGTGCTGCGACAGCGCCAGGGCATCCTGGGCTTTTTCGGCGATCAACACGTCTACCAGCTCCAGCCCGTGCAGATCGTTGCCCAATACCAGGCCCAGCTGCAATTGCAAGGTGATGCCGCTGTCGGCCACTTCGATCTGCAGGGCATGGCCCAGGGCGCGCAACAGCTCGCCGCAGCAGATTGCGTTAGTCAGGTAGTCCTCACCACATACGCGGCTGTGGAACAGCACCAGGGTACTGCCATCGTTGAGTGTGTGCGTTTCGCCGTCGTACAGCGATGCCGCATGCTCCAGGCAGTCACGGTAACGCTCGGTCAGTTCGGTCAGGCGGGTACGCGGCAGACGGCGCAGTTGCTCCTGGGAGCCCAGCTGCACCGCGAGGATGGCACTGAAGTGCGGTTCGTCGGACTCGTCTACCACTGCGGTTCTTGGTGCAGTGTCGTCGTCGAGCAGGCCGGCGAACGCTTCGTCATCTTCCTCGTCTGGCACTGCGGCGACCTTGGCGCGCGGCGCGGCCTTGGGTGCCGGGCTGACGTGCTGCGGCTCGTCGAACGGTTCATCGTCGTCTTCCTCAGGCTCTGGCTCGGGCTCTGGTGGCGGCGGTGGCGCCAGGCGCGCATGCAACTGGCGGGCGATGTCGCCGATTTCATCCTGGCGGTCGGTGGCCGGCGTGTAGTACTGCGGGTCGCGCAGCCATACCCGCAACTGCAGCAATGGCAGGGTGATGTAGCGGCCCTGGCGCAAGCTGAGGGCCAAGGCCAGCGCCAGCAGGATGGCCGCCAGAATGCCCATGCTTTGCAGGCTGATCAGCATGGGTTGCTGGAATTGGCTCATGTCCAGGCTGATGCGCAGCTGCCCGGCAGCCACGTCCTGGAAGCTGATCTTGGTCTGGTACACGCCTTCGGCCTCGCCCAGCAGGCTATTGCGCGGGCGTTGCCCGGCTTCGGCGAGGATGCGGTTGTCCACGCTGTAGATGGCCGCGTGGGCCACCAGCGGGTTTTTCACCAGGTTGCCCAGCAGCACGTTGAGGCTGAGGATATCGTTGGCTACCAGCAGTTCGGTCGCCGAAGTGGCCGTTTGCGTGGTCAGGCTCTGGCCGAGGGCGTCGGCCTGCTCGTGCATGGCCTGCTTGAACTGCAGGCCCATCACACAGGCGTAGATCACCAGTGCCAGCGCCACCAGGAAGATGTTGGTGCAGGCGATGCGCAGTGCCAGCGGCACGCGACGTTGACTCAGGGCACGATAGATCATCAGGAAGAAGTTGTCTGGTTTGACGGGCGTGGGCCGGTTCACAGAGCTCGGCTCTTAATGGCAAGAAAGTGGGGGGAGTATAGCGAGCCGGGTTTTGTCGGCAAAGTATCGTTGGCGCCCGATGGTCATGGAAAGTCGGTAGAATGCGCATTTTTCATCGAAGTCGGAGCCAGGTTGTGCGCGAAATCGTCCTGATCAACATCACCGGTGAGGACCGTCCCGGTCTCACTGCGGCAATCACCGGCGTCCTGCTGCAGGGCGGTGTGAGTATCCTCGACATCGGCCTGGCGGTCATGCACGGCACCCTGTCGTTCGGCATCCTGGTCGATATCCCTGACAACGAAGTGGCAACTGCCTTGCTGCAGGGTGTGCAAGCCAAGGCCCACGAGCTGAACCTGCAGGCCCGTTATACGCCGATTTCCGAGGCGGACTACCAGCACTGGGCCGACGGCCATGGTGAGGCGCGCCATGTGGTGACCCTGCTCAGCCGCAAGATCACCCCCGAGCAACTGCAGCGGGTCAGTGCGGTGATCAGCCAGTACGGCCTGACGATCGAACGCATCGAGCGGCTGTCGGCCCGGGTGGCGCTGGACGCCGACACCGACAAGGGCAAGGCGGCGGTCGAGATATCCGTGCGTGGGGTGCCGAGCGATGCCCAGGCCCTGCGTGCCGATTTCTTCGCCCTGGCGCAGGCGCTGAGCGTCGACATTGCCTTCCAGAAAGACGACCTGTTCCGCCGCAACCGCCGCCTGGCGGTATTCGACATGGATTCGACGCTGATCGAGGCCGAAGTCATCGACGAGCTGGCCAAGGCGGCTGGCGTGGGTGAGCAGGTGGCGGCGATCACCGAACGGGCCATGCGTGGCGAGCTGGACTTCCGCGCCAGTTTCAAGGAGCGCATGGCGCTGCTCAAGGGCCTGGATGTGGGCGTGCTGGACGAAATCGGCGCCTCGCTGCGCCTGACCGAAGGCGCGGAAAACCTGTTCGCCGAGCTCAAGCGCCTGGGTTACAAGACGGCCATCCTGTCCGGTGGGTTTACCTATTTTGCCCGCCAGGTGCAGGCGCGCCTGGGTATCGACTATGTGTTCGCCAACGAGCTGGAAGTGGTGGATGGCAAGGTGACTGGTGTGGCGGTCGAGCCGATCGTCGATGCCCAGCGCAAGGCCGAACTGCTGCAGAAACTGGCCAGCGATGAGGGCTTGCAACTGGAACAGACCATTGCCGTGGGCGATGGCGCCAACGACCTGCCAATGCTGGCACTCGCCGGCCTGGGCGTGGCATTCCGCGCCAAGCCGCTGGTGCGCCAGTCGGCCAAGCAGGCGATTTCTACCTTGGGCCTGGATGGCGTGTTGTACCTGTTGGGCTTGCGCGACCGCGACGCGCGCGGCTGATCCGGAAATTTGGGGCTGCTTTGCAGCCCTTCGCGGGCATGCCCGCTCCCACAGGTTGAACGCGACCTCACTCTGAGGGAGCGGGCATGCCCGCGAAGGGCCGCAAAGCGGCCCGGGTTTTATCAGGCCATCAAGCCTGCACAGGCGCCGCCAGCTGCTGCCCCATGCGCACGGCAGAGCCGGCACCCAGGCTTTCGGCCCACTTCACCTGCTGCGGCCCGAACAACACGATGGCCGTTGAACCCAGCTTGAAGCGCCCCAGCTCGGCACCTTTCTCCAGGTGGATCGGCGCACGGCTGGCGTCGTCGTAGCGGAAGGTCTTCAGCTCGCGCTTGGGCGGCGTCACCAGGCCGGCCCACACGGTCTCGATCGAAGCAACGATCATCGCACCCACCAGCACCACGGCCATCGGCCCGCGTTCGGTGTCGAACAGGCAGACCACCCGCTCGTTGCGGGCGAACAGCTCGGGCACGTTTTCGGCAGTGGTCTGGTTCACCGAGAACAGCCGGCCCGGCACGTAGACCATCTCGCGCAGGGTGCCGGCCAGCGGCATGTGCACGCGGTGGTAGTCCTTGGGCGACAAGTAGATGGTGGCAAACTCACCGCCCATGAACGGGGCGGCCAGCGCCGGGTCACCGCCCAGCAGCTCCTGCGCGCTGAAACCGTGGCCTTTGGCCTGGAAGATGCGGCCATGCTCGATCGGGCCAAGCTGGCTCACGGCGCCGTCGGCGGGGCACAGGATGGCGCCCGGGGTTTCATCCAGCGGGCGGGCGCCCGGCTTCAGGGCGCGGGTGAAGAATGCGTTGAAGTGCTCGTAGGCGCTCAGGTCTTCGACCAGCGCCTGGCTCATGTCGACCTGGTAGCGCTTGGCGAACCAGGCGGTGAAGGCGTTCTTGAACCAGCGCACGCGGCACTCGGCGACGCAGCCGGCCAACCGCGACAGCAGGTGGTGCGGCAGCAGGTACTGGCTGATGATGAACAGACGGGATTTCATGCAGGTTCCTTAAACTTCTACAGGCGTGTCCGGGTGGTTGCCCCATTCGCTCCACGAGCCGGCATAAGCCTTGACGCGTGGGTAACCGAGGGCCTTGGCCACCAAATAGGTGAAACCGGAGCGGCGGTGGGACTGGCAATGGGTAACCACCTCCTTGTCGGGGGTGATGCCCAGGCTTTGCAGCACTTCGGCGATATCCTTGCGGATGCGCAGGTGGTCGTTGAGGTCCATGCCGGCGGTCCACTCGAAGTTGACCGCACCAGGGATGTGACCGCCCTTGGCCGACAACACTTTTTCGCCGTTGAATTCCTGTGGGGCGCGGGCGTCCCAGATCACCAGGTCATCGGCGCCCAGGCGGCTTTGCAGGTACTCACGGGTGGCTGTAGGTGCAGTGTCGAGGTGCAGGTGCACCGGGGCGGTACTGGGTGCAGGCACTTCGGTGGACAGCTTGTCGGCTGGCCAGGCCTGGATACCGCCATTGAGGTAGTGGTAGCGCGTGTGGCCGATCACGTCGAGCAGCCAGATGAAACGCCCCGCCCAACCACCGCCTTCATCGTCATACACCACGTAGACGGCATCATCACGGTGGCCGAGTTCGCTGAACAGTTTTTCCAGTTCGCCCAGGGGCGGCAGCAGACCAGGGGCGGGTGGCTGGCCGAGCTGGGTACGCTTGCCCTCGACAAAGCGGGCGCCGGGGATATGCCCGCTGACATAGCGGTTGGCGCTGCTCAGGTCGACCAGGATCAACTGCGGTGAATCCAGGCGCGGCAGCAGGTCTGCAGCTTCGATCACCAAGGGCAGGCCGGAAAAGTCGGTCATCCACGGTCTCCAGAGTGGAAAGAGGAGCGATTGTAGCGCAAGGCTCAGGCTTTGCGGTTGGCGAACAGCGACAGTGCCCGCTCGATGCATTGCACGGTTTTGCCGAAGGCTTGCACGCTGATGTCGGCCATGGGCCTGCAAGCCTGGTCGGCCACCAGCAGCATGAGCACCTGATCGTTCACCGCCAGCGAGCGCAGCAGCACGTGCTCACTGCGGAACAGGGCGCGCAGCGGGGCTGGCAGCAGCGCGGCGAACTGGCTGTGGTTCTGCGGGGTGATGCGCAGTTGCCCGGCCTGGCTCATCAGTTTTTGCAGCAGTTTGTTCTGCGCCACCTGCAGGGCCAGGCCCGCGGCCTCCTTGGGCAAGCCGGCGGTCTGCTGCACGCGCAAAGTGTCGGTGCTCCTGTCCAGGCTCAGCAGCATGATGCGTTGCATGCCGCAGGCCAGCAGGGCCTCTTGTGCCTGGGTGGCCAGGTGCACGGTATTGGTGAACGGGCTGGGTTGCGCCAGCAGGTGCTGGCACAGTGTGCGCCAGCGCGCCAGCTCTTCACTGCTGGGCGGTGGCACCGCCAGCATGTCTGGGTGCGGGCGGCGCTGGTGCCACGGCCATATCAGCGCCTCGGCCGGGTGGAACAGTGCATGCCGGGCATGGCGACGGGCGCTGGCGGCCGCCTGCTGGTGAACTTGCTGCTGCACGTCTTCCAGCGAAGTCTGCAGGTACAGGGCGGTCAGCAGCTGCCAGCGTAACAAGTGCGGGTTATCCCAGCCGACCTGCGCCGCCAGGGCCAGGTTGTTGGCCAGCAATACGGTATTGGCCGGCTGGTTGAACCAGCGCCGCAGGCCAGGCTCTGCGTCCAGGCGGTGTTGCTGGCTGAGCAGGTCTTCGTCGCGGGCGATGCTCAGCACCTGGGCCAGTTGCTCGCGTTCTTCCAGCAGCAAGCGGTAACCCTGGGTCACCCATTGCGGCAGGCGCCAGTATTCGGCCATGGTCTGGCACAGCGCCATTATGCGCACGCCAAACAGTTCTTCCTCGACATGGGCGGCCTCTTCACCCTTGTGGATCACCCGCAGCTCCCAGGTGTCGAGCAGCTTCGGGTGGGCGAGTGCCAGCGGCCAGAGGGGCGACAGGAACAGCAGGCTACCCCAATGGATTTCCTGCCACAGCCGCGCCAGGCGGCTGGCGAACAGGCCGCTGGCCTGCTGCGCTGCGTGCTGGCTGATCATCTGGAACTGGCAAAGAACCGGCGGGATTTCTTCAACAGGCACTGCCGGCAGGCGCTTGAGCAACAGCTCGCTGCGCTCCAGGCCGAGCCGGTTGAGGGCCACTTCAAGGCTTTCGGCCGGTTCGGCCATGCTGGCGTTGGTGGCGTGGTTGGCCTCACGCATCACCGACAACACCAGCGCCGGGCTATCTTGCATCAGTTCGGCGATGTCGCGCAGCGAGCGGCGGCTATCGTGGATGGCCGCCATGACCCGGTCGTAGCTGTGCTTCGGCACCGGGATGCGAACACTCTCGAGCAGCTTGACCCAGGCCTCTAGCGTTCGCGGAGCCTGAGCGGGCACCTTAGTTTCAATTGGCATTTTGACATCAGTCCGAACTGGCTTTTCGCATTGTGTGGCTATAGTCTGGCGCAGTTCTGCCGATAAGTAGAAGAAGAGTTTTACAGCTCTCGTCTCTTCCCCTGACCACGACAGCAAGTGCTTTGAACCTATGGCTAAAATTATCGGCATCATCGTCGTATTCGCGAGCGTGCTCGGCGGCTACGTGCTTTCCCACGGCAAGATCGCGGCGCTGATCCAGCCGTTCGAAGTACTGATCATCGGCGGTGCGGCCTTCGGTGCATTCCTGCAGGCCAACCCTGGCTACATGACCATGCACGTCATCAAGAAGTCGATGAAGATGTTCGGTTCGCGCTTCAGCCATGCGTTCTACCTTGAAGTGCTGGGGCTTGTGTACGAAATCCTCAACAAGAGCCGTCGCGAAGGCATGATGGCCATCGAGGCCGACATCGAAGACGCCGCCGCCAGCCCGATTTTCGCCAAGTACCCCACGGTACTGGCCGATGAGCGCATGACCGCGTTCGTCTGCGACTACCTGCGCATCATGTCTACCGGCAACATGGCCCCGCACGAGCTCGAGGGCCTGTTCGACATGGAGCTGCTGAGCATGAAGGAAGAGCTTGAGCACCCGTCCCATGCGGTGACCGGCATCGCCGATGGCATGCCCGGCTTCGGTATCGTAGCGGCGGTGCTGGGTATCGTGGTGACCATGGCCTCGCTGGGCGATGGGGACCAGGCGGCCATCGGCATGCACGTGGGTGCGGCGCTGGTCGGTACGTTCTTCGGTATTCTCGCGGCCTACGGCTTCTTCGGCCCGCTGGCCAAGTGCCTGGAGCACGACGCCAAGGAAGAGCTGAACCTGTACGAGTCGATCAAGGCATCGCTGGTGGCCTCGGCTTCGGGCATGCCGCCGTCGCTGGCGGTCGAGTTCGGGCGCAAGGTGCTGTACCCCAAGCACCGCCCAAGCTTCGCCGAGCTGGAACAAGCGGTTCGCGGTCGCTGATTCATGGAGAACAATCAGCCCATCATCGTCAAGCGCGTCAAGCGCTTTGGCGGCGGCCACCACGGTGGCGCCTGGAAAATCGCCTTTGCCGACTTCGCCACGGCGATGATGGCGTTCTTCCTGGTGCTGTGGCTGTTGTCCACGGCCACGCCTGAGCAGAAGATCGCCATTGCCGGTTACTTCCAGGACCCGATCGGGTTCTCCGAAAGTGGTACGCCCTACGTCATCGACCTGGGTGGTTCCCCCGAAATGGCGCCGGACAAAACCATCAACCCGGAAGTGAAAACCGAGCCCACGCAGCCGTCGCCTACCCAGCTGGACAAGGACCAGGTGGAGACCATGGCCGAGCAGGTCGAGCGCGAGCGCCTTGAATTGCTGTTGCAGGAGCTGCAGAACAAGGTCGAAGAGAACCCGCAACTGCAGAAGTTCAAGGACCAGATCCTGTTCGAGATCACCCAGGATGGCCTGCGTATCCAGATCATGGACGCCGAGAACCGTCCGATGTTCGATATCGGCAGTGCGCGCCTGCAGCCATATTTCGAAGACATTCTGTTGGCCATGGCCGATACCATCAAGGCAGTGCCCAACAAGATCAGCATCAGCGGCCACACCGACGCCAAACCGTATGCCGGCACTGGCGAGTTCGGCAACTGGGAGCTGTCGGCCAACCGCGCCAATGCCGCACGCCGGGCATTGGTGGCAGGTGGGTACCCGGACGGCCAGGTGGCTCGGGTGGTGGGGTATGCATCGTCATCGCTGTTCGACCGCAAGAACCCGTTCAACCCGGTAAACCGCCGCATCGACATCATCGTGCTGACCAAGAAGGCCCAGCGCAACATCGAGGGTGAGCAGGGCGAACAGGGTTCACCGCAAGCGCCGGCAGCCCCGCCTGCGGCCCCGCCGGCCAGTGGCGCGGCGCCCGGTGCCGGGGCCGATCAGGCGCCGATGCAACCACGTGAACTGCGCCAGAAGCTGAACATCTTCGAGGATGGCACGCTGAAGATGGACGAGAGCAAGGAGCAGTAGGCCCCGCGGAACCTTGCACGGCGTTTTGCAGGGCCGTGCAGGTGGGCCTCAGCGCGGAGGAAGGCTTACAGCCCGGTCAGTAGCTGTCTTCCGTCAGGCTGGCGATGATCGAGCGGTAGCTGTTCATGCGTTGCTGCGAGATCCGGCCATCGTCCAGCGCCTTGAGCAACGCGCAGCCTGGCTCGCGGTCATGTTTGCAATCGCGGAAGCGGCAGGTGCCGAACAGGTCGCGGAACTCGATGAAGCCATCCTCCACATCGCTGCGGCTGACGTGGCCAAGGCCGAATTCGCGGATGCCCGGCGAGTCGATAAGGTCGCCGCCATTGGGGAAATGGTACAGCCGCGCGGTGGTGGTGGTGTGGGTGCCCTGGCCCGACCATTCCGACAGGTCGCCGACGCGGGTGCCGGCCTCTGGCAGCAGGCTGTTGACCAGCGAAGACTTGCCCACACCCGACTGGCCGACGAACACGCTGATGTGCCCGTCAAGTTGCTGCTGCAGGCGTTGCATGCCATCACCGTGGTGGGCAGATACCTCCAGCAGCGGGTAGCCCAGCTCGCGGTAAACCTCCAGCAGCGCCTGCAGGCCGGGGCCGTTCTCGGCGTTGATCAGGTCGGCCTTGTTCAGCAGCAGCAGCGGGCGCAGGCCTGCATGCTCGGCAGCGACCAGGTAACGGTCGATCAGGTTCGGGTGCGGTTCCGGGGCCGGGGCAAACACGATCACGATGAGGTCGACGTTGGCTGCGACCGGTTTCAACTGGCCATGGTTGTTTGGCCGGCACAGTTCGGTGCTGCGTGGCATCTGCGCCACGATCACCCCTATGCCCTGGTTGCCTGCACGCCATACCACGCGGTCGCCAGTGACCAGTGCTGGCAGGTTGGCGCGCAAGTGGCAGCGGAACACCTGGCCTGCAACGTCGCCATCCTGGGCCTCCACCTCGACCTGCACGCCAAAGTGGGCAATCACCAGGCCCAGTTGTTCCGGCCCCAGGTCGCCACCTTCCAGTTCCTGCAGCACATGCTGCTCGCGTTTGGCCGCGCGAGCAGCACGCTCGCCCTGGATTTTTTCGATGCGCCAGTTCTGGCGGCGATTGAGCTGGCGTTTGGCCATGAACATTCCGTGAGAAGGGCCCGGGTCAGGGCATTGAAAACGGCAGGCAGTTTAGCACGCCAGGCGGTGCACCATTGCCCTTACCTTGTGGCGGTGAATGGGCGTGGTTGGGCCACTAGGCTAATATGACGGGCTATATGAGGAGCTTCTGCATGCAAAACCCACAGAACCTGATCTGGATCGACCTGGAAATGACCGGCCTCGATCCGGACAGCGACGTCATCATCGAAATGGCCACCATTGTCACCGACAGCGAGCTGAACACCCTGGCCGAAGGCCCGGTGATCGCCATCCACCACAGCGATGAAGTACTGGCCCGCATGGACGAGTGGAACACCCGCACCCATGGCGCGTCTGGCCTGACCCAGCGTGTGCGCGACAGCAAGGTCGGCATGGCCGAGGCCGAGGCCCAGACCATTGCATTCCTCGAACAGTGGGTGCCCAAAGGCAAATCGCCGATCTGCGGCAACAGCATCTGCCAGGACCGTCGCTTCCTCTACCGGCACATGCGCAACCTGGAAAACTACTTCCACTACCGCAACCTGGATGTCTCGACGCTGAAAGAACTGGCAGCGCGCTGGGCGCCGGACGTGCGTGACAGCTTCAAGAAGGGCAATACGCACCTGGCGCTGGACGACATTCGCGAATCGATTGCCGAGTTGCGCCACTACCGCGAGCATTTCATCAAGGTTTGAACCGTTACGGCGCAGATATTCTGGCTGCGCCCCCTTTTGGTGCCTTGGGCAACTGGTTAGACTGCGCGCCTTTCCCGCACGGACCCGCACCATGTTGCTGATGCTCTACCTCATTGCCATCACTGCCGAAGCCATGACCGGTGCGTTGTCTGCCGGGCGTCGCGGCATGGACTGGTTCGGCGTGGTGCTGATCGCCTGTGTTACCGCCCTGGGTGGCGGGTCGGTGCGCGATGTGTTGCTCGGGCACTACCCGCTGACCTGGGTGAAACACCCTGAGTACCTGGTGTTGACCAGCTTTGCTGCCCTGTTGACCATTTTCATCGCGCCAATGATGCGCCGCCTGCGCTCGCTGTTCCTGGTGCTAGACGCACTGGGGCTGGTGGCGTTTACCCTGATTGGCTGCATGACGGCGCTGGAAATGGGGCAGGGCATGCTGGTGGCTTCGATCAGCGGGGTGATCACGGGGGTGTTCGGTGGGATCTTGCGCGATATCTTCTGCAACGACATCCCGCTGGTGTTCCGCCGCGAGCTTTACGCCAGCGTGTCGTTCGCCGCGGCGTGGTTCTACCTCGGCTGCGTGTATTTCAAGGTGCCGGCGGAGCAGGCGATGCTGCTGACCCTCTTTGGTGGGTTCCTGGTGCGCTTGCTGGCAATTCGTTTCCATTGGGAAATGCCCAAGTTCCACTACAACGACCAGCAGTAAACCTGCCCCAGGCCCGGCGCGGTCCCGCGTTGCCTGCTTCGCGGGCGCGCCCGCTCCCACCAGCAGTAAACCTGCCCCAGGCCCGGCGCGGTCCCTGTAGGAGCGGGCATGCCCGCGAACACCGGCGCAGCCGGTGCATCCACCGAGTGGCCAAATTCGCGGGCGCGCCCGCTTCCAAAGTGGGCCGTGTAGCTATTGAATGCCGTGCCGGGCCAGCGCCCACTCGACATGCTCGCGCACCAGCTCCGACGCATCCTCGCGCCGCGCCTTCAGCGCCTCGATCACCGGTATCGTCGGCGGCGCATTGCCCAAGCCCACCGCCAGGTTGCGCAAGAACCGCTCATAGCCTGCCCGGCGTAGCGGCCCGCCCTCGGTCTTGCGCAGGAAAGTACGCTCATCCCACAGGAACATCTCGGCCAGCTCGGCATTCTCCAACCCATGCCGCGGCTGGAAATCCTGCTCCTGGCTGTGCTTGGCGAAGCGGTTCCACGGGCAGACGATCTGGCAGTCGTCGCAACCGAATACACGGTTACCCATCATCGAGCGCAGTTCGACAGGAATCGGCCCTCTCAGCTCGATGGTCAGGTACGAGATGCAACGCCGCGCGTCCAGTACATAGGGCCCGACGAACGCCTGGGTCGGGCAGATGTCCAGGCACGCCTGGCAACGCCCGCAATGTTCACTGGTGGTGGCTTCGTCCACCGGCAACGGCAGGTCAACGAACAGTTCGGCCAGGAAGAAGTAACTGCCGGCCTTGCGGTTGAGCAGCAGGGTGTTCTTGCCGATCCAGCCCAGCCCGGCCTGCTCGGCCAGGGCCTTCTCCAGCACTGGGGCACTGTCGACGAAGGCGCGGTAGCCGAACGGGCCGATGGCTTGCTGGATACGGTCTGCCAGGAATTGCACGCGCTTGCGCACCAGCTTGTGGTAGTCACGGCCCAGGGCGTAGCGTGATACGTAGGCTTTTTCCGGTTGCGCCAGGCGTTGCGCCATCTGCGTATCGCCGGGCAGGTAGTCCATGCGCAGCGAGACCACGCGTACCGTGCCGGGAATCAGTTGGTCGGGGTGCGCCCGTTTGCTGCCATGGGCACCCAGGTACTCCATTTCGCCCTGGTAACCGGCGTCTAGCCAGCGTTGCAGGTGCTGTTCGTGTTCGCCAAGGTCGACCCCGGCGATGCCGACGTGGGCAAAACCGAGTTCCTGGCCCCATATCTTGATCGATTGGGCCAGTTGGGCGAGGTCAGGTGTAGAGGCAGGCATGGATGGGCAAGGCAATACGGGCTCAGGTGCGTATAATTCTGCCAGACATTGGAGCCTTTGACCCCATGCCGCAGACCAAACACCCTGGCAACACCCTACAACTGCTCAGCAGCGTGACTGTCGCACACCTGCCGGCACGGCACCCGCATGCGCACAAAGGCGACTTCGGCCATGTGCTGGTAGTGGGCGGCGACCTGGGCACCGGTGGCGCTGTGCTGCTCAGCGCCGAAGCCGCCTTGCGCTGCGGCGCCGGCCTGGTCAGCGTGGCGACCCGGCCCGAACATCTACCCGCGAGCCTGGCCCGCCTGCCTGAGGTGATGTGCCTGGGGGTACAGTCGGCCAACCAGTTGGTCGGCGTGCTGGAGCGCGCCACGGTGCTGGTGGTGGGCCCCGGCCTTGGGCAGGCTGCCTGGGGCCGGAGCCTGTTGTCGGCAGTGGCGAACGCCGAACGCCCGCAGGTATGGGACGCCGACGCCCTGAATTTGCTGGCAGGCACCCCATTGGCCCTGCCCAGCGGTAGCATCCTCACGCCTCACCCCGGGGAAGCGGCGCGGCTGCTGGGCATTTCCACCGAAGCGGTACAGGCCGACCGGCCGGGCGCTGCGCGCAAGCTGGCGCGGCGCTACAACAGTGTGTGCCTGCTCAAAGGGGCAGGTACCCTGGTGGCGCACCCGTCCGGCCAGTTGATGCTGTGCGAGCGCGGGCACCCGGCGATGGCCGGCGCGGGCTTGGGCGATGTGCTGACCGGGGTGCTGGCGGCGTTGCTGGCCCAGGGGCTGGACGCCTGGAGTGCCGGCTGCCTGGGTACCTGGCTTCACGCCTGTGCCGGTGAGCGTCTGGGGGTTGAAGGCAGGGGCCTGGCGGCCAGCGATCTGGCGCCGGTCATTCGAGCGTTGTTGGAGGAGCATTCTGCGTGTGTGGCTTAAATCTGTTTCTGGCCGATGAAGCGGCTACAGTCGACTTTGGTGCAAAAATGGCCGAAGTGACCGGTGGTCGCGGTGTCATTTTCCTGGAAGGCGACCTGGGGGCGGGTAAAACCACACTCTCGCGTGGCCTGATCCGTGGCCTGGGCCATACTGGTGCAGTGAAAAGCCCAACGTTCACCGTGGTCGAACCCTACGAGATCGGCGCTGTCCGAGCTTTTCACTTCGACCTGTATCGGCTGGTCGATCCGGAGGAGCTGGAGTTCATGGGGATTCGTGACTATTTCGAGGGCGACCCGTTGTGCCTGTTCGAGTGGCCACAAAAGGGTGCGGGCGTTTTGCCAAAGCCCGACCTGACCATTACCATAAGCCCCCAAGCGGGCGGACGCTCGCTGAACCTGTCGCCGCAGGGGGCTCGCGGCGAGGCCTGGTGCGTGGCACTGGCCAAACACTATAAACAGTAAGTGGGGTAGGTATGCGCATACGCGCACTGGTCGCCATCGTTGGGCTGCTGCTGACAACGGTGACCGTTGACGCTCTGGCCGTCACTCAAGTCAAGAGCGTGCGCCTGTGGCGCGCGCCAGACAACACGCGGCTGGTCTTCGACCTGTCTGGCCCCGTGCAGCACAGCGTCTTCACCTTGAGCGCACCGGATCGCCTGGTTATCGACATCAATGGCGCGACCTTGGCGGCGCCATTGAAAGTGGCGACTTCCAACACGCCGATCAGCAGCGTGCGTTCGGCCCAGCGCACGCCGACCGACCTGCGTGTGGTCGTTGACCTGAAGAAGTCGGTCACCCCCAAGAGCTTTACCCTGGCGCCCAATGCCCAGTACGGCAACCGCCTGGTGGTCGACTTGTACGACCAGGAAGCCGATGCCATCGCGGCCACGGCGCCAACCCCACCACCGACCCCGGTGCAAACGCCTGCCACCACGCCAGCGGTCCCGGTCACCCCGACCCAGCCAGCCATCAAGCTGCCGCCGGTACCTAGCGGCAAGCGCGACATCGTCATTGCCATCGACGCCGGTCATGGCGGCGAGGACCCGGGTGCTTCCGGCTCGCGCGGCCAGCATGAAAAAGACATCGTGCTGCAGATTGCCCAGGAGCTGCAGCGCCAGATCAACACGGAAAAGGGCTTCCGCGCCGAGCTGACCCGCACCGGTGACTACTTCATTCCGCTGCGCAAACGCACCGAAATCGCCCGCAAGAAGGGCGCCGACCTGTTCGTTTCGATCCACGCCGACGCCGCGCCGTCCAAGGCTGCGTTCGGCGCATCGGTGTTTGCCCTGTCCGACCGTGGCGCTACTTCCGAAACCGCACGCTGGCTGGCAGACACGGAAAACCGTTCCGACCTGATCGGGGGCGCCGGCAACGTCAGCCTCGACGACAAGGACCGCATGCTCGCGGGTGTGCTGCTCGACCTGTCGATGACGGCCACGCTCAGCTCCAGCCTGAATGTCGGGCAGAAAGTGCTGGGCAACATGGGCCGCATCACCTCGCTGCACAAGCAGCGTGTGGAGCAGGCTGGCTTCATGGTGCTGAAGTCGCCCGACATTCCGTCGATCCTGGTCGAGACCGGGTTCATCTCCAACGCCAGCGAGGCGGCCAAGCTGGCCAGTCGCAGCCATCAGCAAGCGCTTGCGCGTTCGATTCATACCGGGGTGCGCCAGTTCTTCCAGCAGAACCCGCCGCCTGGCACCTATATCGCCTGGCTGCGCGACACCGGCAAGATTGCCGCCGGCCCACGTGAGCACACGGTGCGCCCAGGCGAAACCCTGGCAATGCTGGCGGTGCGCTACCAGGTCAGTGTGGCCAGCTTGCGCAACACCAACAGCCTGAAGTCCGATGAGCTGAAGGTCGGCCAGCGTCTGGATATCCCTGCCACCACATTGGCTTCGCAATGAGTGGTGGTTCGCGCATCCAGCTGCTCAGCCCGCGGCTGGCCAACCAGATCGCCGCTGGCGAGGTGGTCGAGCGGCCGGCCTCGGTAGCCAAGGAACTGCTGGAAAACAGCCTGGACTCCGGTGCCCGGCGCATCGATGTGGAAGTGGAGCAGGGCGGCGTCAAGCTGCTGAAGGTGCGGGATGATGGCAGCGGTATTTCTGCCGACGACCTGCCGCTGGCTCTGGCCCGTCACGCCACCAGCAAAATCCGTGAGCTGGAAGACCTTGAAGGCGTATTGAGCCTGGGGTTCCGTGGCGAAGCCCTGGCCTCGATCAGCTCGGTGGCGCGCCTGACCCTGACCTCGCGTACCGCCAGTGCCACAGAAGCCTGGCAGGTTGAAACCGAAGGCCGCGACATGCTCCCGCGGGTGCAGCCGGCGGCCCACCCGGTGGGTACTTCGGTCGAAGTGCGTGACCTGTTCTTCAATACCCCGGCGCGGCGCAAGTTCCTCAAGGCCGAGAAAACCGAGTTCGATCACCTGCAGGAGGTCATCCGGCGCCTGGCGTTGGCGCGTTTCGATGTCGGCTTCCACTTGCGCCACAACGGCAAGAGCATCCTCAGCCTGCACGAGGCCCATGATGAAGTGGCGCGTGCGCGGCGGGTGGGTGCCATCTGCGGCCCGGGCTTCATGGAGCAGGCGCTGCCGATCGACGTCGAGCGCAACGGCCTGCGCCTGTGGGGCTGGGTTGGGCTGCCGACCTTCTCGCGCAGCCAGGCCGACCTGCAGTACTTCTTCGTCAACGGCCGTGCGGTGCGCGACAAGCTGGTGGCCCACGCCGTGCGCCAGGCCTACCGTGACGTGCTATTCAACGGCCGGCACCCGACCTTTGTGCTGTTCCTTGAACTGGAACCCAACGGCGTCGATGTCAACGTGCACCCGACCAAGCATGAAGTGCGCTTCCGCGAGGGGCGTTCGGTGCACGATTTCCTGTACGGTACCTTGCACCGGGCCCTGGCCGATGTGCGCCCGGAAGACCAGCTGGCCGCCCCGGCTGCGGTGCCTGAAGCGATGCGCGCCACTGGCCAGCAGGCCGGTGAGTTCGGCCCGCAGGGGGAAATGCGCCTGGCTTCGCCTGTGCTCGAGCAGCCACGTGCGCCGCAACACACCGCCAGCAATGGCGGCAGTGGTGCCGGTTACCAGTACCAGTACACCCCGCGGCCCTCGCCACCGCTGCCGGCGGCCGAGGCGCAGGCGGTGTACCGCGAGTTTTACAAGCCGCTGGACAATGGCGCCGCCCCGGCAGCCACCCTGCCGGAAAGCCAGGGCGACATTCCGCCGCTGGGTTACGCGCTGGCGCAGCTGAAGGGTATCTACATCCTGGCCGAGAACGCTATCGGCCTGGTGCTGGTCGACATGCACGCCGCTCACGAGCGCATCATGTACGAGCGCCTGAAGGTAGCCATGGCCAGCGAGGGCCTCAGCGGCCAGCCGCTGCTGGTGCCGGAAACCCTGGCCCTGAGCCAGCGCGAAGCCGACTGCGCCGAAGAGCACGCGCAGTGGTTCCAGCGCCTGGGCTTCGAACTGCAGCGCCTGGGCCCGGAAACCCTGGCCATCCGCCAGATCCCGGCCTTGCTCAAGCAGGCCGAGGCCAACCGCCTGGTGCAGGATGTGCTGGCCGACCTGATGGAATACGGCACCAGCGACCGTATTCAGGCCCACCTCAACGAGCTGCTCGGCACCATGGCCTGCCACGGCGCGGTACGCGCCAACCGGCGCCTGGCCATTCCCGAGATGAACGCCCTGCTGCGCGATATGGAAAACACCGAGCGCAGCGGCCAGTGCAACCACGGCCGTCCCACCTGGACCCAGATGGGCCTGGACGACCTGGACAAACTTTTCCTGCGCGGTCGATGAAATGAGCGGCAAGCCCCCAGCGATATTCCTCATGGGTCCGACGGCCGCCGGCAAGACCGACCTGGCCATCGAACTGACCAAAGTGCTGCCGTGCGAGCTGATAAGCGTTGATTCTGCGCTGATCTACCGCGGCATGGACATCGGCTCGGCCAAACCGTCGAAAGCAGTCCTTGCCGCCCACCCGCATCGCTTGATCGACATCCGCGACCCGGCCGAAAGTTACTCGGCCGCGCAGTTTCGCACCGACGCCCTGCAGGCCATGGCCGAGATCAGCGGGCGCGGCAAAATCCCGCTGCTGGTTGGCGGTACCATGCTGTATTACAAAGCGTTGGTCGACGGCCTTGCCGACATGCCAGCGGCCGATGCGGGCGTGCGTGCCGAGCTTGAAGCCCAGGCGGCGGCCTTAGGGCTGGGCGAGTTGCACCGCCAACTGGCCGAGGTCGACCCGGTGTCGGCGGCGCGCATTCACCCCAACGACCCACAGCGGTTGATCCGCGCCCTGGAGGTCTACCGGGTGAGCGGTGAGAGCATGACGGCTCACCGGCAACGTCAATTCGCTGAAAGTCGCGGCGCAGACGCAGGCGCTGGCGGGCATTTGCCCTATACTGTCGCCAGCTTGGCGATTGCTCCTACAGATCGTCACATTTTGCATCAGCGAATTGCGTTACGATTTTCGCAGATGCTGGAACAGGGCTTTATCGACGAGGTCCGATCACTGCGAGCCAGAAGTGACTTGCACGCCGGGTTACCGTCTATACGGGCAGTGGGGTATCGGCAAGTCTGGGATTACCTGGACGGCAAGCTGTCAGAGAGTGAAATGCGTGAACGCGGTATCATCGCGACCCGGCAGCTGGCCAAACGGCAGTTCACCTGGTTGCGTGGCTGGCCTGACGTACACTGGCTAGACAGCCTGGCCTGCGACAATCTGTCCCGCACCTTGAAATACCTGGGGCCCATCTCCATATTGAGCTGAGTCCCTGCTGATTGCCGTCTATTCTTGCGAAGGGGCGGCCTAATTTATCGATTTCATTGATTTTCTATTATTTATCCTTACAGGAGTGCGGCATATGTCAAAAGGGCATTCGCTACAAGACCCTTACCTGAACACTTTGAGAAAAGAGAAGGTCCCGGTTTCCATTTACCTGGTCAACGGCATCAAGCTGCAGGGTTCGATCGAGTCGTTCGACCAGTTCGTGGTACTGCTGAAGAACACCGTGAGCCAGATGGTCTACAAGCACGCCATTTCGACCGTGGTGCCAGCCCGTCCGGTTCGCCTGCCAAGCCCGTCCGATTCCGAGCACGGTGACAGCGAGCCAGGCAACGCCTGATAGGAGCCTGCATTGTTCTTTGAGCGCCACGGTGGTGGTGAGCGGGCGTTGCTCGTTCACTTGGAAGGTCAGAACCCTGAGGCGCGCGAAGACCCGCAGGAGTTTCAGGAACTGGCATTGTCGGCCGGTGCCGACATCATTTCGCTGGTCACGGTGACAAGGCATCAGCCTTCCGCCAAATACCTGATTGGCAGTGGCAAGGTCGAAGAGCTGCACGACCTGGTCCATGCCGAACAGGTAGACCTGGTGATTTTCAATCACACCCTCACGCCCAGCCAGGAGCGCAACCTTGAACGCGTGTTCGAGTGTCGTGTGCTCGACCGCACCGGGCTGATCCTCGATATCTTCGCCCAACGGGCGCGTACCCATGAAGGCAAGCTGCAGGTCGAACTGGCCCAGCTGGAGCACATGAGCACGCGGTTGGTGCGTGGCTGGACTCACCTGGAGCGGCAAAAAGGGGGTATCGGCCTGCGCGGCCCGGGTGAAACCCAGCTGGAAACCGACCGGCGCCTGTTGCGCGTGCGCATCCGCCAGATCAAGTCGCGCCTGGAAAAGGTCCGTAGCCAGCGCGAGCAGGCACGGCGCGGGCGCAAGCGTGCAGACATCCCTTCGGTGTCGCTGGTGGGTTACACCAACGCCGGCAAGTCCACGCTGTTCAACGCCCTGACCGAATCCGAGGTGTACGCCGCGGACCAGCTGTTCGCTACCCTCGACCCGACCTTGCGCCGGCTCGAGCTCAACGACCTTGGCCCGATCGTGCTGGCCGACACCGTGGGCTTCATTCGCCATTTGCCGCACAAGCTGGTCGAGGCATTTCGCGCTACGCTCGAAGAGTCGAGCAACTCCGACCTGTTGCTGCATGTGATCGATGCCCATGAGCCCGAGCGCATGGAACAGATCGAGCAAGTGCTGGCGGTTTTGGGCGAGATTGGCGCCGAAGGCTTGCCGATCCTCGAGGTGTATAACAAACTCGACCTGCTCGAAGATGTCGAGCCGCAGATCCAGCGCAATGCCGATGGCAAGCCGGAACGGGTCTGGGTATCGGCACGCGATGGGCGTGGCCTGGAGCTGGTCGGCCAGGCGATTGCCGAGTTGCTGGGGGAAGATCTGTTTGTCGGTACCCTTTGCCTGGAGCAGCGTTTTGCCCGCTTGCGCGCGCAATTCTTTGCCTTGGGTGCGGTGCAGAGTGAAGAGCATGATGAAGAAGGGCGCAGCCTGCTGAGCGTGCGACTGCCCATGGTCGAACTGAATCGCCTGGTCAGCCGCGAAGGCATGGAGCCGCAAGTGTTTGTCGAGCAACACACTTTGCAATAAATGCCCGTCGAGGTCGCCGGGCAGCAGTGACAGGCATTCTGTAGCATTGGACGGCGCGCCGTGGGCGCGTCTTTGCTTTATCAGATGGAGAGCGCTATGGCTTGGAACGAGCCGGGTGGCAACTCGAACAATCAGGATCCCTGGGGCGGCCGCCGTGGTGGCGGTGGCGGCGGTGGTGACAAGAAAGGTCCGCCGGATCTGGACGAGGCCTTCCGCAAACTGCAGGACAGCCTCAATGGCATGTTCGGCGGCAAGAAGAAACGTGGCGGCGGTGACCGCAACATCGGCAAGGGCGGTGGCTTCGGTCTGCTGGGCATCGGCCTGGCGGTGCTGGCCGCCATCTGGCTGTACAACGCCGTGTATGTGGTCGACGAGCAGGAGCAGGCCGTGGTGCTGCGCTTCGGCAAGTACTATGAAACGGTCGGTCCCGGCCTGAACATCTACTTCCCGCCAATCGATCGCAAGTACATGGAGAACGTCACGCGTGAGCGTGCCTACACCAAGCAGGGCCAGATGCTGACCGAAGACGAGAACATCGTCGAGGTGCCGCTGACCGTGCAGTACAAGATCAGCAACCTGCAGGACTTCGTGCTCAACGTCGACCAGCCTGAGGTGAGCTTGCAGCACGCCACCGACAGTGCCTTGCGCCACGTGGTGGGTTCCACCTCGATGGACCAGGTACTGACCGAAGGCCGTGAGCAGATGGCCGTGGATATCCGCGAGCGCCTGCAGCGCTTCCTCGACAACTACCGCACGGGTATCACCGTTACCCAGGTCAACGTACAGAGCGCGGCAGCCCCGCGTGAAGTGCAGGAAGCCTTCGATGACGTGATCCGTGCCCGTGAAGACGAGCAGCGCGCCCGCAACCAGGCCGAGTCCTATGCCAATGGCGTGGTGCCGGAAGCCCGTGGTCAGGCGCAGCGCATCATCGAAGACGCCAACGGCTACCGCGACGAAGTCATCGCCCGCGCCAAGGGTGAGGCCGATCGCTTCAGCAAGTTGCTCGGTGAGTACCGCAAGGCACCTGACGTGACTCGCCAGCGTCTGTACCTGGAGACGATGCAAGAGGTCTACAGCAATTCGAGCAAGGTCATGGTGGCAACCAAGGATGGGCAGAACAACCTGCTCTACCTGCCGCTGGACAAAATGGTCGAAGGCAGCCGCAACGCGTCCGCGCCAACCACCAGCGTATCGCCATCGGCCAACGATGCGGCCGCGCGTGCGGCGCAGGACATGCAACAGCAACAGCAGCCGCTGCGCACTAGGGAGAGCCGCTGATGAGCAACAGATCGCTGATCGCCCTGATCGCCGCCGTGGTCCTGGCCATCGTGGCCTGGAACAGCTTCTACATCGTGTCCCAGACCGAGCGTGCAGTGCTGCTGCGCTTCGGTAAGGTGGTCCAGGCTGATGTTCAGCCAGGCCTGCACGTGAAGATCCCGTACGTGAACCAGGTACGCAAGTTCGACGCCCGCCTCATGACCCTCGACGCCCCGACCCAGCGGTTCCTGACCCTGGAGAAGAAAGCGGTGATGGTCGACGCCTACGCCAAGTGGCGCGTCAAGGACGCCGAGCGCTTCTATACCGCCACGTCGGGCATGAAGCAGATCGCCGACGAGCGGCTTTCGCGTCGCCTGGAAAGCGGCCTGCGTGACCAGTTCGGTAAACGTACCCTGCACGAGGTGGTTTCCGGTGAACGCGACGCGCTGATGGCTGACATCACCGCATCGCTGAACCGCATGGCCAACAAGGAGCTGGGCATCGAGGTGATCGATGTGCGCGTCAAGGCCATCGACCTGCCGAAGGAAGTCAACCGCAGCGTGTTCGACCGCATGAGTACCGAGCGTGAGCGTGAAGCCCGCGAGCACCGCGCCAAGGGTAACGAGCTGGCCGAAGGTATTCGTGCCGACGCCGACCGCCAGCGCCGTGTGCTGCTGGCCGAAGCGTACCGCGAAGCGGAAGAAACCCGCGGTGACGGCGACGCCCAGGCAGCCGCCATCTATGCCAAGGCCTACACCCAGGACGCGGACTTCTATGCGTTCTACCGTAGCCTGCAGGCGTACCGCGAAAGCTTCTCGAGCAAGAGCGACGTGCTGGTCCTGGATCCGAAGAACGAGTTCTTCCGCTTCCTGGACAAGAGCAAGCCGTAATGCTCAGGCCCTGATTTTCATGCGGCAGCGCTCCGCCTGGCAGCTAAAACACCAGGCGGGGTGCATCCTGAATGAAAAGGGGTGTATCATGAGGCAGCCGGGAAATTTCCCGGCTTTTTTGCGTCTGCAAGGTTGATCGGCACAGCGCCGGTTGACGGTTTGCTCAGCTCGCAAGGCAATTCGAGGGTATCGGGTACGGTGGCTGCGCTGGGATCAGTGCTGCCCGCTGCTGTGCGCGATACCGGCTTTACTGACGGCTCGCCTGCTGGCAAGCCGCCCGGACCAGAGGGGAAATGGCGTAATGGCAACGGTAGACCGCTGGCTGCTGCCAGATGGCATCGAGGAAGTACTGCCACCTGAGGCCGCGCGTATCGAGATCGCGCGCCGCCAGGTGTTGGACCTGTTCCAGGGTTGGGGCTACGAACTGGTCGTCACCCCGCATATCGAGTACCTGGAGTCGCTGCTGACCGGCGCCGGCCAGGACCTGGACCAGCGCACCTTCAAGGTGGTGGACCCGCAGTCCGGCCGCCTGATGGGCTTCCGTGCCGACTTCACCCCGCAGGTGGCCCGTATCGACGCGCACACCTTGCGCCGTGAAGGCCCAAGCCGGTTGTGCTATGCCGGTAGCGTGCTGCACGCCCAGCCGCGCGCACTGTCCACCTCGCGCAGCCCGATCCAGCTGGGTGCCGAGTTGTATGGCGATGCCAGCCCTACCAGCGACGTCGAAGTCATCAGCCTGATGCTTGCCACGCTGCAACTGGCTGACGTGCCGGACGTACACATGGACCTTGGCCACGTCGGCATCTACCGCGGCCTGGCCCGGGCGGCCGGCCTGTCCGGGGCAGTGGAGCAGCAGTTGTTCGACGCGCTGCAACGCAAGTCGGTCGATGAGGTGCAAGCCTTGACTGCCGACCTGCCCAAGGACCTGGGCAACATGTTGCGTGCGCTGGTCGAGCTGTGCGGCGGCCGTGAAGTGCTGAACGAAGCGCGCGTGCGCCTGGGGCGCGCCCCGGCCAGCGTGCTGGCCGCGCTGGACGACCTGCTGGCGATCGCGGACCGGCTGGCGTCGCGCTACCCGGAACTGCCGCTGTACTTCGACCTCGGTGAGCTGCGCGGCTACCACTACCACACCGGTGTGGTGTTCGCCGTGTTCGTGCCGGGCGAGGGGCAGTCCATTGCCCAGGGCGGGCGTTATGACGACATCGGCGCCGATTTTGGCCGGGCACGCCCAGCCACAGGTTTCTCCACGGATTTGAAGACCCTGGTCACACTGGGGCGAGCGGAGGTCGTATTGCCAACTGGCGGCATCTGGATGCCCGACAGTGGCGACGCGGCCCTCTGGCAGCAAGTCTGCCAGTTGCGCAGCGAGGGCCAGCGTGTGGTTCAGGCTCTGCCTGGCCAGCCGTTGAGTGCTGCTCTCGAGGCGGATTGTGATCGGCAATTGATTCAGCAAGACGGGCGCTGGCAGGTTCTGCCGCTGGCCCAGTGAGTTTCTGCGTCGGCAACAGGCCGGCAACCAAGTTTGCGTGAATGAGGACCAATGTAATGGGTAAGAATGTCGTCGTCCTGGGCACCCAGTGGGGTGATGAGGGCAAAGGCAAGATCGTCGATCTGCTGACCGAACATGCTGCCGCCGTAGTGCGCTACCAGGGTGGCCACAATGCGGGCCACACCCTGGTGATCAACGGTGAAAAAACCGTTCTGCACCTGATTCCGTCTGGCATCCTGCGTGAAGGCGTACAGTGCCTGATCGGCAACGGCGTGGTCGTTGCCCCGGATGCGCTGATGCGTGAAATCACCAAGCTGGAAGAGAAGGGCGTACCGGTGCGCGAGCGCCTGCGCATCTCCCCGGCAGCGCCGCTGATCCTGTCGTACCACGTGGCCCTGGACCAGGCCCGTGAAAAAGCCCGTGGCGAAGCCAAGATCGGCACCACTGGCCGCGGCATCGGCCCAGCCTACGAAGACAAGGTCGCCCGCCGCGGCCTGCGCGTGGGTGACCTGTTCCACCGCGAGCGTTTCGCTGCCAAGCTCGGTGAGCTGCTGGATTACCACAACTTCCAGCTGGTGAACTACTACAAAGAGCCGGCCATCGACTTCCAGCAGACCCTGGACGAGTGCATGGCCTACGCTGAACAGCTCAAGCCGATGATGCTCGACGTCACCGCCGAGCTGCACAACCTGCGCCGCGCCGGCAAGGACATCATGTTCGAGGGCGCCCAGGGTTCGCTGCTGGACATCGACCACGGTACCTACCCGTACGTCACCAGCTCCAATACCACGGCTGGTGGTATCTCCACCGGTTCCGGCGTGGGCCCGATGTACCTGGACTACATCCTGGGCATCACCAAGGCCTACACCACGCGCGTGGGTTCCGGTCCGTTCCCGACCGAGCTGTTCGACGAAACCGGCGCAACCCTGGCCAAGCGTGGCCACGAATTCGGCTCCACCACCGGCCGTGCTCGCCGTTGCGGCTGGTTCGACGCCGTGATCCTGCGTCGCGCCATCGACGTCAACAGCATCTCGGGCATCTGCCTGACCAAGCTGGACGTGCTCGACGGCCTGGAAACCATCAACATCTGCGTTGGCTACAAGAACGAGAACGGTGCCGTGATCGACGCACCTTCCGATGCCGACAGCTACATCGGCCTGGAGCCGGTGTACGAAGCGATGCCAGGCTGGAGCGAGTCGACCCTGGGCGTGAAAACCCTGGAAGAGCTGCCGCAGGCCGCGCGCAACTACATCAAGCGCATCGAAGAGTTGGTCGGCGCCCCGATCGACATCATTTCGACCGGCCCGGACCGCAACGAGACCATCGTCCTGCGTCATCCGTTCGCCTGATCTGCCCTCCAGGCTGATCTGACGCCGTGGCCCTGAAAGGGGCTGCGGCGTTTTTGTTTGTGGCGTATGCCTGCCTTGAGCGCTGTGGGCTTTCTGTGGAGGCTGGCTTGCAGGCGATAGGACCAGCCCAGGCAACCCCGTTGCTCAACCTTGGCGCATATCCCTGCTCCCCCCGGCACAACCCTTGCTGTAAGAAACATCTGACGATGCCATCAAAATAGTGGCGCCAGAAAACACGAGGGTTACAACGTGTCTGCCATCCTCTCACTGTTACGAAGCCGCCTTCTGCGGCCTGTGTTTGTTGCCCTTGGTATCGCGCTTTTGGTGCAGGTACTGGTTGCCGTTGCCCTCACCCGCAGCACGGTGACTGCCCTGGAGGCCGACCTTGGCGAGCGCCTGGGTAATGACAGCCGCCAACTCGCCAGCGAGCTGGAGCAGGCCGGGCAAGATGTACGTTCGGGCCTCGACGGCCTGTCCAGCAGCACTCGCCAGCGCCTCAGCGCGGGGTTGGCGACGCGCCTGCAAAGCGAGCAGCAGCAACTGCGCAGCACCCTGGAGAAGAACCTCAAGGATTCGGCCAGCGACATGGCCGAGTTGCTGGCCTCGGTCGCCCCGCGGGCGATCTGGGATAACGACGTGCCGGTACTCTCCGACTTCGCCCGCCGCGCCCAGCGCAATCCCAATGTGCTGTTCGTGATCTACGACGACGCGCAGGGCCAGCACCTGACCCGCTACCTGAACCGGCAAAACCCGATCAACCAGGCGTTGATGGAGAAAGGCCAAGGCGAGCGCGCGCTGGATAAGGTGATCGACGCCGCCCGGCGCGACCCGGCGGTGTACTTCGTGGAAGCGCCGATCAACCCCAATGGTGCGGAAATCGGCAAAGTGGTGATGGGGGTTTCCACCGCAGGCATCGACCAGGAACTCAAGGCCCTTGACCAGCGCTTTTCGGCGCTGATTGCCAGTGGTGAACAGTTGGTTGGCGACAGCCTGAACGGTGCTGCCGCCGACAGCGGCAACACCCTGCGCGAACGCCTGCAGAAAGCACAGGGCAGTGCAGCGGCAATGCAGGCCAATACCGCGCAGACCGTACGCGATGCCGCTGCCGAGCTGCGCTGGCGCATCGGCCTGGGCCTGGCGCTGGTGGGGTTAGGTGTATTGCTGGTCGTTGCCGTGGTGCTGGGGCGCCGGGTGCTGAGCAAGTTGCGCCTGTTGATAACTGCCCTGAATGACCTTGCGGCCGGCGAGGGCGACCTGACCAAGCGCGTGCCACTCGACAGCCGCGATGAAATTGGCGACATGGCCTCGGCGGTGAACCGTTTTGTCGACAAGCTGCAGCCAATCGTGCGGGAGGCGGGCGAAGTGGCGCAGCGTACCGGCGTGGAGATAGGCGCGATGGCCCAGCGCAATGCCGGCGCCGATGCTGCTGCCGCGCTGCAGCGTGATGAAGTGGCAGCGAGCCTGCGCGACCTGTCGAGCATGGCTGACGAAGCCCAGGCCGAAAGCCATGCGATGCAGGCGGCTCTGCAGCAGGTGGTGGATATTCGCCAGGCCACCGACGACAACAGCCGCAGCTCGACCCAGCTGGCGAGCTTGATCGAGAACCTGGCCGGCCAAGTGGAGACGGGCTCCCAGGTGATCGAGCGCCTGGCCAAGCAGAGTGAGCAGATCGAAGTGGTGCTGACGGTTATTCACGGCATCGCCGAGCAGACCAACCTGCTGGCCTTAAACGCCGCCATCGAGGCGGCCCGGGCAGGCGAGACCGGGCGCGGGTTTGCCGTGGTGGCCGATGAGGTGCGGGCGCTGGCGAGCAAGACACAAAGCTCCACTGGCGATATACAGTCGCACATCGCCGCGTTACAGAAGGGCGCCAAGGAGGCCGTGGCTACTATCAGCCAGGCCGGGCTCAAGGCCAGTGAAGGCCTGTTGGTGCTGCGCGACAACGAACGTCGCCAGCAGTCGGTGCAGGCTGCGGTGGAGCAAGTTCACGCGGCCATTGGTTTGGCGACTCGCGCTGCCGAACAACAGGCCCATGGCGCACAGGCGGTGCGGGGGCGGGTGGAGAACATCCATGCCCAGGCCGAACGCTCGGCTGAGGTGGTGATGCAGACCACGGCCAGCAGCAAGGTGCTGGATGACTTGGCGGCTCAGCTACGCGCCAGCCTGGGCCAGTTCCGGGCCTGAATCCTGCGCAGTCTCTTCTTGTGGGAGCGGCCTTGCGTCGCGAAAGGACCGCCAAGCGGTCCCAGGATATTCGCGTAAACACATCCATTGCTGGGGCCGCTTCGCGGCCCTTTCGCGACACAAGGCCGCTCCTACAGCGAGTCATGTTGCTATGCTGTCAGCGACACATGACAAAGGGAGTTGCTCATGTCCGCCCAATTGGTCGCCGCCCAGGCAGACCTCGATTTCCTCCACAGTGCCAGCAGACAGCTCACTGCCCCGATGACCGCCCTGCAAGCCTACTGCGCCATGACCTCGGATGTTCCCGCCTGGCTGGCCAAGGCCTTCCGCATTCGTGACTTCATCTCGCGTCGATTCAATGTCGCCGATATCCATGGCTTCACTCCCCAGAATCCTGGGCATGTGCCAGCCGACGGCGAGCATCTGGACTTCTTCACTGTCGAGGCCATCAGCGACCAGCAACTGGTGCTGACGTCGCGCGATACGCACTTGGCGGTGATGGTCTGCATGGATGTGAATGGGCAGCGCTTGAAAGTGACCACGTCGGTGCGGTGTTTCAATGCCTTTGGCCGGCTGTACATGCTGCCGGTTGGCCAGGTACATGGCCTGATCGTGCGTCGGATGTTGGCGAATTTGTAGACAGCGCTGAATATGAAGGTGAAGCATAGCCCATAGCCCATAGCCCATAGCCCATAGCCATGGCGTGGGAATTGGGCTTGGTTCATGGTTGCTGTTTCTGGATGGCTACAAGCGTATCCAAAGGAGGTGACGCAATGTTAGCTTCGATGCTGGGTGGTTAGCGCTGGGCGCTAGTGTCAGTCGGGCCTGTAGCAAGAGCGCGAGAATGAGTACCGAAGCTTTGACGATAATCGAGTCTATCCTGCTCGCTTGTATGGCAGTCAGCGTGTGTGTGATGGGAGTTTTAAAGTGAACTTGTGATGAGGTCTCAAATACTCAGGCTTGTGCCCAGGCCATATGGCAGCCTGGGCAAGCTTTCAAGCCTTGTTCAGATACATCCGCGTAGTCAGCAAATACACCGGCATCCCCGACACCACAATCAGCAATGCCGCATAAGGCGCCGCCGCCGCGAACTCGACGTTTGCCGTATGCGCCCACACCTCGGTCGCTAGGGTGGTCATGCCGGTCGGGCTGAGCAGCAGCGTTGCCGTAAGCTCTTTCATGGCATCCAGGAACACCAGGGCAAACGCTGCCGCCATGGCCGGGAAGATAATCGGCAGGGTCACCCGGCAGAACGCGGCAAAACTGCTCGCACCCAGCGTACGCGCAGCTTCTTCCAGCGTTGGCGAAGCCTTGTTCAGCGCGGTGCGCACCGGCGATTGCGCCAACGGCAGGAACAGCAGTGCATAGGCCAGCAGCAACAGTGCCGTGGTCTGGTACAGCGCCGGCACATAGTGCAAGGCGAAGAACACCAGGGTCAGGGCGATCACCAGGCCGGGCAGGGCGTGCAGCAGGTACGGCAGGCGCTCGGCCCAGATCGCCAGGCGGCCTTTGTAGCGCACCACCAGGAAGCTGATCGGCAGCGCCAACAGCACGCAGAAGCCGGCACCGCCAAGTGACACGGACAGTGAGGTGAACAGCGCCTTGGAAATGGCCGCCACCGGGAATGCCGCTGACGAACCTACGCTAAGCCAGTAGCCGAGCATCGCCAGGGGAATGCCGCTGCCCAGCACTGCCAGGCCCAGGCAGAACAGCTGCGCCGGCACCGCCCAACCACGCAGCCGCACCGGTTGTGCACGGCGTGCCACGCCCTGGCCGATGCGTACATGGCGGGCCTTGCCGCGCACGCGCAGCTCCAGCCACAGCATCACCAGGCACATCGCCAACAGGACGGCAGACAACATGGCCGCGTTGGCGTTGCTGAACTCCAGTTCGAACTGCTGGTAAATCGCCGTGGTGAAGGTTTGCAGGCCGAGAATCGACAGCGCACCGAACTCCACCAGCATGTGCAGGGCAATCAGCAGGGCACCGCCAAGCATCGATGGCCACAGCAGGGGCAGGGTCACCTTGGTGAATACGCCCCAGCGGCTACAACCCAGGGTGCGCGCCGACTCCTCCAGGGAGGTGTCGAGATTGCGCAGGGTCGCGGCCACCGGCAGGAACACCAGCGGGTACTTGGACAGGGCCATGACCATGATCGCCCCGCCCAACCCTTCGAAGTCCGAGCTAAGCGATACCCAGGTGAAGCTGCTGACGAACGACGGTACGGCAAACGGCAGGCACAGCACCACCCCCCACAGCCGGCGACCGGCCAGGTTGCTGCGCTCCAGCAGCCAGGCCAGCGCCAGACCGACCACCATGCAGGTCAGCGTTACACCGACCATCAGCAGCAGGGTATTGCGCATCAGCCCCCAGACAAAGGGCCGCCACAGCAGGTACAGGGCTTCGTGCCAGCCGGCTTCCCAGGCTTTGATCGCCACATAGGCCAGGGGCAGCAAGCTCATCGCCACCAGGAACAGCACAGGCAGCACGACCCAGATTGAAGGGCGCTTGCGGCGCGGTACGAAGCGTACCGGCAGCGGGGTGGACAGGGCGGCGGTCATCAGAGCAGGCCGACCTCGCGTTCCAGCTCGATGGCTTCTTCGGCATTACCCAGGTCAGCTGGCGAAATCTTCGGCGGGCGCAGTTCATCGAACGGTTTCAGGCCGCGGTCCGAAACCATGCCTTTGTGCAATGGGTACTCCGCGGTGGTCTGGGTGATCACGCGCTGGCCTTCTTCGCTGGCCATCCAGTTGAGCAGGGCCTGGGCCTCTTTCGGGTGCTTGCTGGCCTTCACGGCCGCGGCGCCCGAGATGGTCACCAGATTGCCGGCGTCGCCGTCGGCCAGGTAGTACAGTTTCGAATCGAGCTTGCCGCGCTCACGCTCCAAGGCGTACCAGTAATAGTTGTTCACCAGTACGGCAGCCACTTCGCCTTTTTCCACGGCCTTCAGCGCGACCATGTTGTTGGTGTAGGTCTTGCCGAAGGCCTTCAGGCCGGTCAGCCATTCTTCGGTGGCTTCACGCCCGTGCATCTTCAGGATGGCAACGGCCTGCTCCTGGAACGCACCGCTGGTCGGTACATAGCCTACGCGGCCTTCCCAGTCAGGGTTGGCGAAGTCCATGACGGTGGTCGGCAGGTCTTTCTCGTCGATCTTCTTCGGGTTGAAGACCACCACGCGGGTGCGCGCGGTAACGCCCATCCAGGTGCCGTTGGCAGCCACATATTCCTTGGGCAGCATGTTCAGCGTGGCGTCGTCGATCTTCGCCAGCAGGCCCAGTTCGCCCAGGTTGTTCAACGGTGGCGATTCTTCGGTGTAGATGATGTCGGCCGGCGAGCGATCGCCTTCCTCGATGATCTGGCTGGCCAGCTGGTTGCTGCTGCCTTTGCGGATATTGATGTGGATACCGGTCTTGGCCTCGTAGGCCTTGGCGATGGCTTCGCCGATTTCCTTGTGCTGACCGTTGTACATGGTCAGGGTGACCGGTGCGTCAGCCATGGCGGCCGGAGCGCCGATGACCAGGCTCAGCACGGCGGCGGCCAAGGTGCGCATCAGCGGTTGCGGGCGGATCGTCATGCGGGTACTTCCTCGCTTACGGCAACATATTTGGAAACAATGGTAAACGAAATCGTTTCTCATGTGGCCGGGTGACGATAAATTCATCGTCAGACCATGGTGCGAGGGGTGGGGGAGGGTACAAAAACCGCAGGCAAGAAAAAACCCACTAGCAAGCTAGTGGGTTTTTGTATGGTGCCCAGGAGAAGACTCGAACTTCCACGACCGTTAAGTCACTGATACCTGAAACCAGCGCGTCTACCAATTCCGCCACCTGGGCAAAGCTTTACATCAGCTGTAGAAGGCGACTATCGTTCGCTTTCACACAGTAGTAACAGATCCTTGGTCATCTGTTACTTGAAATACTTGGTGCCCAGGAGAAGACTCGAACTTCCACGACCTTGCGGTCACTGATACCTGAAACCAGCGCGTCTACCAATTCCGCCACCTGGGCACACATTCGAGATTATTTGGTGCTTTACAGCGCCGCTAATCTCTATTACAACTTCGGGCTAGTCCGTCGTTGTGGTGCGCACTATACGGGCGGCTTGGGGGGCTGTAAACCCCCTTGGCAAAAAAAAATTCAAAAATTTCAACTTGTTGATTCCACTGGCCTATTCCTGCTGTTTACGCACTGCAGCGGGGGCTGTCCAAGGCCGACATTTCCGGTTTCAATACGCCTATGCCAGAATTCCTATCTATATACCCCAAGGTGAACCCCTTCTGATGGCCGATTGGCAATCCCTCGATCCCGAGGCCGCTCGCGAAGCGGAAAAATACGATAACCCCATTCCCAGCCGTGAGCTGATCCTGCAATGCCTTGCCGACCGTGGCGAGCCCGCCGCACGCGAGGAGCTGGCGAAAGAATTTGGTCTGTATGAAGAAGACCAGATCGAAGCCTTGCGCCGCCGTCTGCGTGCCATGGAGCGCGATGGCCAGCTTATCTATACCCGGCGCGGCACTTATGCCCCGGTAGACAAGCTGGACCTGATCTGCGGCCGCGTCTCTGGCCACCGCGACGGCTTCGGTTTCCTTATTCCAGATGACGGCAGCGAAGACCTGTTCCTCAGCCCGTCGCAGATGCGCCTGGTGTTCGACGGTGACCGCGGCCTGGCGCGCGTGTCCGGCGTGGACCGCCGCGGCCGTCGCGAAGGCGTGCTGGTCGAGGTCATCTCCCGCGCCCACGAAAGCGTGGTCGGCCGTTACTTCGAAGAAGGCGGCATCGGCTACGTGACCCCCGACAACCCCAAGATCCAGCAAGAAGTGCTGGTGACTGCGGGGCGCAACGGTGGTGCCAAGATCGGCCAGTTCGTCGAGATCAAGATCACCCATTGGCCAACCCCGCGCTTCCAGCCGCAAGGCGACGTGGTGGAGGTCATTGGCAACTACATGGCCCCCGGCATGGAAATCGACGTTGCCTTGCGCAGCTACGATATCCCCCATGTGTGGCCCAAGGACGTGATCAAGGAAGCGCGCAAGTTCCGTTCTGAAGTCGAAGACAAGGACAAAGAGAAGCGCATCGACCTGCGTCACCTGCCGTTCGTCACCATCGACGGTGAAGACGCCCGCGACTTCGACGACGCCGTGTATTGCGAGCCGCTGGGCAAGCTGCGCCTGTTCTCCGGTGGCTGGCGCCTGTATGTGGCCATTGCCGACGTGTCCAGCTATGTACGCCTGGGTTCGGCCCTGGACGTCGAAGCGCAGCAGCGCGGCAACTCGGTGTACTTCCCCGAGCGCGTGGTGCCGATGCTCCCCGAGGAGCTGTCCAACGGCCTGTGCTCGCTGAACCCGCACGTTGATCGCCTGGCCATGGTCTGCGAAATGACCATGAACAAGGCCGGCCAGATGGTCGACTATCAGTTCTACGAAGGCGTTATCCACTCCCACGCCCGCCTGACCTACAACAAGGTCAGCAGCATGCTCGAGCACTCGCGCACCCGTGAAGGCAAGGCGCTGCGCGAAGAGTACAAGGCGGTCGTGCCAGACCTGAAGAACCTGTACAACCTGTACAAGGTGCTGGTGGAGGCGCGTCACACCCGTGGCGCCATCGACTTCGAGACCCAGGAAACCCGCATCATCTTCGGTGACGAGCGCAAGATCGCGGAAATCCGCCCGACCGTGCGCAACGATGCCCACAAGCTGATCGAAGAGTGCATGCTGGCTGCCAACGTGGCCACTGCCGAGTTCCTGCAGAAGCACGGCGTGCCAGCCCTGTACCGTGTGCACGACGGCCCGCCGCCGGAGCGCCTGGAAAAACTGCGCGCCTTCCTTGGCGAGCTGGGCCTCAGCCTGCACAAAGGCAAGGACCCGTCGCCGAAGGATTACCAGGCCCTGCTGGCGAGCATCGCCGGGCGCCCGGACTTCCACCTGATCCAGACGGTGATGCTGCGCTCGCTGAGCCAGGCCGTGTACAGCACCGAGAACAATGGCCACTTCGGCCTCAACTACGAGGCTTACACCCACTTCACCTCGCCGATCCGCCGTTACCCGGACCTGCTGGTGCACCGCGCCATTCGCAGCATCATCCGCTCCAAGGTCGACACCCCGCACGTCAAGCGGGCTGGTGCCATGAGCATTCCCAAGGCGCGCATCTACCCGTACGACGAGAACACCCTCGAGCAACTGGGTGAGCAGTGCTCGATGACCGAGCGCCGGGCCGACGAAGCCACCCGCGACGTGGTCAACTGGCTCAAGTGCGAGTTCATGAAAGACCGCGTGGGCGAGACCTTCCCGGGTGTGATCACCGCCGTGACCGGCTTCGGCCTGTTCGTCGAGTTGACCGACATCTACGTGGAAGGCCTGGTGCACGTCAGTGCGCTGCCGGGCGACTACTACCACTTCGACCCGGTGCACCACCGCCTGTCCGGCGAGCGCACCGGGCGCAGTTTCCGCCTGGGCGACACCATCGAAGTGAAGGTCATGCGGGTAGACCTGGACGAGCGCAAGATCGACTTCGAAGTGGCCCAGTCGACCCTGGCGGCACCTATCGGTCGCAAGCAGCGCGGCGCCGCGCCAGCAGCTGACCAGGCCGAGCAGCCGCCGCTGAGCGAGGCGAAGGCCACGCCAAAGCCGCGCAGCCGCAAAAGCGAGGCTGCCGAAGCCTACTTCCCGAAAGACGCGGTGCAGCGTAATGCCGAAGTGCGCAAGAGCCGCGAGATGAAAAAGGCGCTGATGAGCGAGGCGCGCACGGGCGGCCACGCCAGCAGTAAGTCGGACAAAGGTGGCAAGGCCACCGGCAAACCGACCAAGCACCGTAAAGGCCCACCGAAGTCCGGTGCGCCACGCAAGAGCAAGAGCAAGTCATGAGTCAGCTGGAAAAGATCTACGGCGTGCACGCCGTGCAGGCATTGCTGCAGCACCATCCGAAGCGGGTCAAGCAGATCTGGCTGTCGGAAGGGCGCAGCGAGCCACGCCTGCAGGCGCTGTTGGCACTGGCCGCGGAAAACCGCGTGGCGGTTGGCCAGGCCGAGCGCCGCGAAATGGATGCCTGGGTCGAGGGGGTGCACCAGGGCGTTGTCGCCGAGGTCAGCCCTAGCCAGGTGTGGGGCGAACTGATGCTCGAAGAGTTGCTCGAGCGCACGGAAACCCCGCCGCTGATCCTGGTGCTGGACGGTGTGACCGACCCGCACAACCTCGGCGCCTGTCTGCGTACTGCCGATGCGGCCGGCGCCACGGCAGTGATCGTGCCCAAGGACAAGTCGGCTACCCTGACCCCGGTGGTGCGCAAGGTGGCCTGCGGCGCTGCCGAGGTCATTCCGCTGGTAGCTGTCACCAACCTGGCGCGTACGCTGGAGAAATTGCAGCAACGTGGCCTGTGGGTGGTCGGCACCGCGGGTGAGGCCGAGCAGGAGATCTACCAGCAAGACCTGACCGGGCCGCTGGTGATGATCATGGGCGCTGAAGGCAAGGGCATGCGCCGCCTCACCCGCGAACATTGCGACTTCCTGGTGAAGTTGCCGATGAGCGGCAGCGTCAGCAGCCTTAACGTATCGGTCGCCACGGGCGTTTGCCTGTTTGAGGCCGTGCGTCAGCGCCAGGCCAAGCGCTGATCTTAAGCCTGTAACGGCCCCTTCGCGGGCATGCCCGCTCCCACAGGTTCGCTGCTGCCTCTGGCAACGCAGCTTTCCTGTGGGAGCGGGCGTGCCCGCGAAGGGGGCTTGACGCCATGTGAATATGTTTCAGGCTGTTCAAATATTCGCCAATTGCCTTGCTTGTGCGCAACGCCTTCTCTACAATTGCGCCCCTTGCCGAGCTGGCAGGCGCTCATGTGCCTCCCCTCCGTGCAAGACATACAGTGTCATTCACTCCTTGTCTGACCAGATTCACTGGCAGACTACTAACCCGTAAGGAGCATTCATGCGTCATTACGAAATCATCTTCCTGGTTCACCCGGACCAGAGCGAACAAGTCGGCGGCATGGTTGAGCGTTACACCAAGCTGATCGAAGAAGATGGTGGCAAAATCCACCGCCTGGAAGACTGGGGCCGTCGTCAACTGGCCTACGCAATCAACAATGTTCACAAGGCTCACTACGTGATGCTGAACGTTGAGTGCACCGGCAAGGCCCTGGCCGAGCTGGAAGACAACTTCCGCTACAACGATGCCGTGATCCGTAACCTGGTCATCCGTCGTGACGAAGCCGTTACCGGCCAGTCCGAGATGCTGAAGGCTGAAGAGAACCGCAGCGAGCGCCGTGAGCGTCGCGAGCGTCCTGAGCATGCTGACTCCGCCGAAGGCGACGACAGCAATGACAGCGACTCCAGCGATAACGCTGACGAGTAATCCACGGACCTTTAGAGGAGCCTATTAAATGGCACGTTTCTTCCGTCGTCGTAAATTCTGCCGCTTCACTGCTGAAGACGTGAAAGAGATCGACTTCAAAGATCTCAACACCCTGAAAGCTTACGTATCCGAAACCGGCAAGATCGTTCCAAGCCGTATCACCGGTACCAAAGCTCGTTATCAGCGTCAGCTGGCTACCGCTATCAAGCGCGCCCGCTTCCTGGCCCTGCTGCCCTACACCGACAGCCACGGCCGCTGAGACCGGGTCGTCGACAAGCAGTAAGGGATTAGCATGCGAGCGTTAGCAAGTTTCATCATGCGCGGTCGTATGCAGGCCACCCTGGTGGTGGTCATCAGCGCGGTACTGCCGCTGCTGTTCTGGTTGAGTGCCGCTGCCGGCAGCCTTGTGCTGCTGCGGCGTGGGTTCAGGGATGCTACATCGGTCATCGTCGGCGGCTTGCTCGCCGGGCTGGCTGTGTGGGTCATGGGCGATCCCATCACCTTTCTGGTGATTGCGGGTGCCCTGGCCTTGGCCGCCATGTTGCGTGCCGAGCATCCCTGGAACCGGGTGTTGCTCGCCAGTGCCGTGTTCGCCGTGGCTTTCAGCCTCGTGCTTGATCTGGCACTGGCGCAGACCTTCGATATGCTGGCCAAGGCGTTTGCCGAAGCCATGCCGAAAATCGAAGGGGAGCCCGTGCTCTCCGGTGAGCTGATCCGCCCTGTGCTGGTCGCCTCCACAGCAGTGACGGTGCAATTGTTCAGTGTGCTGGCGTTGATGCTGGCGCGCTATTGGCAAGCAGCGTTGTACAACCCTGGAGGCTTCGGTCGCGAGTTTCGCGAGCTGAAGTTGCCGAAACAGACCATGGCGGTCTTGGTGGCAGTGATGGTGGTGGCACCGTTTATCGGTCCGCAGTTCATCATTCTGGCATCGGCTTCCAGCCTGGTACTGGTGCTGGCCGGCATCGCGTTGATGCACGGGCTGGTGGCACAGGGGCGACTGGCCGGTTTCTGGCTGGTGGGCATGTACGTGACGTTGCCGCTGATCATGCAGCTGATTTATCCGTTGCTGGTGGTCTTGGCCATTGTCGACAGCCTGATTGATTTTCGCGGTCGCAAGTCCCCCAAGGGGAATGACTCCGCGAACGGTGAAGGTTAAAAGTTAAGAGGTTTTACCAAATGGAACTGATCCTGCTGGAAAAAGTCGCTAACCTGGGCAACCTGGGCGACAAAGTAAAAGTTAAGGCTGGTTATGGCCGTAACTTCCTGCTGCCATTCGGCAAGGCCACCGTTGCCAACGCCGCCAACCTGGCTGCGTTCGAAGAGCGTCGTGCCGAGCTGGAAAAAGCAGCCGCTGACAAGAAAGCTTCGGCTGAAAGCCGCGCTGCCCAACTGGCCGAGCTGGAAGTGACCATCACTGCCACCGCTGGCGACGAAGGCAAGCTGTTCGGTTCGATCGGCACCCACGACATCGCTGACGCCCTGACCGCCTCTGGCGTTGAAGTGGCCAAAGCTGAAGTTCGTCTGCCGAACGGCACTATCCGTCAGGTTGGCGAATACGACGTAGCTGTGCACCTGCACAGCGACGTTGAAGCCACTGTACGTGTGGTTGTCGTAGCTGCCTAAGCTGCGCTGACTGGCTGGCTCCCTGCGAGCCAGGCAGTTAACATCGGGCACGGTCCTGTTTCCTACAGGCCGTGCCCTTTGTCTTTTTCGTCCTCCAGAATTCTTTCGTGGCCATGAACGAGATCACCACTTCCGAACAGCTAGACCTGCAAACCGCAGCCCTCAAGGTGCCGCCGCATTCCATCGAGGCCGAACAGGCCGTGCTCGGTGGCCTGATGCTGGACAACAACGCCTGGGAGCGGGTGCTGGATCAGGTATCGGACGGCGATTTCTATCGGCATGACCACCGCCTGATCTTCCGTGCCGTGCACAAGTTGGCCGACGCCAACCAGCCATTCGACGTGGTTACCCTGCACGAGCAACTGGACAAGGAAGGCCTGTCTTCGCAAGTTGGCGGCCTGGCGTACCTGGCAGAACTGGCCAAGAACACGCCGTCGGTGGCGAACATCAAGGCTTATGCCGCGATCATTCGCGAGCGCGCCACGTTGCGCCAGCTGATCAGCATCAGTACCGACATCGCCGACAACGCCTTCAACCCGCAAGGGCGCAACGCGGAAGAAATCCTCGACGATGCCGAGCGGCAGATTTTCCAGATTGCCGAGGCCCGGCCGAAAACCGGTGGTCCGGTGGGGGTCAACGAGCTGTTGACCATGGCCATCGACCGTATCGACACCTTGTTCAACTCCGACAGCGACATTACCGGTGTATCCACCGGCTTTACCGACCTGGACGAGAAGACCAGCGGCCTGCAGGCGGCCGACTTGATCATCGTTGCTGGCCGCCCGTCGATGGGCAAGACCACCTTTGCCATGAACCTGGTGGAAAACGCCGTACTGCGTACCGACAAGGCCGTGCTGGTGTTCTCGCTGGAAATGCCAGGTGAGTCGCTGATCATGCGTATGCTGTCGTCGCTGGGCCGCATCGACCAGACCAAGGTCCGTTCCGGCCAGCTGGACGACGATGACTGGCCGCGGTTGACTTCGGCGGTGAACCTGCTCAACGACCGCAAGTTGTTCATCGACGACACCGCGGGCATCAGCCCCTCGGAAATGCGCGCGCGCACCCGCCGCCTGGCCCGTGAACACGGCGAAATCGCCATGATCATGGTCGATTACCTGCAGCTGATGCAGATTCCGGGTTCGGCCGGTGATAACCGCACCAACGAAATTTCCGAGATTTCCCGCTCGCTCAAAGCCTTGGCAAAGGAATTCAACTGCCCGGTCATCGCCCTGTCGCAGCTGAACCGCTCGCTGGAACAACGCCCGAACAAGCGCCCGGTGAACTCCGACTTGCGTGAGTCCGGTGCAATTGAGCAGGACGCCGACGTGATCATGTTCGTGTACCGCGACGAGGTGTACCACCCCGAGACCGAGCACAAGGGCGTGGCGGAAATCATCATCGGTAAACAGCGTAACGGCCCGATCGGCTTTGTCCGTTTGGCGTTTATCGGCAAGTACACCCGCTTCGAAAACCTCGCGCCGGGCATGTACAACTTCGATGATGATGAATAACTCACTGTAGGAGCGGCCTTGCGTCGCGATGGGCTGCGCAGCAGCCCCCACACTGTTTGCATTTGCACTGAAATCCTGGGGCTGCTGCGCAGCCCATCGCGACGCAAGGCCGCTCCTACAAGGTGTAAGGAGCGCCGGCTAGCGGGGGATTCTGAGCGATGTTCGTTTGCATTTGGCCGATGATCCGACCCTCGCTCATGGTGATAACCCGGTCAAACCGCGACAGCACGCTCTGATCATGCGTGACACAAACCAGCCCTCTTCCGTTGAATGCCTCAAACAACAGATCCCAAGTGCGCTCTGCCGACCCGGCATCGAGCCCAGCTGTAGGTTCATCAAAGAAATTGAATTCCCCAGGCTGATTAAGAAGGCGTAGCAGCGTCAGCCTGCGTGCTTCGCCGCCGGAAATCGATTCTGCGCGTGCATCCAGATCAAGTTCGTATCAGTCTTTGCTCAGGCCCAACCGTTCAAGCCACCGCTCGATTTGAGCGCGATCATGAGCTTGCTCGAACAGCACCGCGCGGGGCAGGGAGCCGGGTATGAAATGCGTATCCTGAGGACAAAGTCGTAAGCGACTGAACTGTTCTCTTGCGTCGAGCGAGGCCAGGCACCTGCCTTGCAGATGCACTTCCTTGCGTAACGGGAAAATCGTTCCCGCTAACGTATGCAAAAGTGTCGATTTGCCACATCCGCTGGGCCCTATCAGCGCGACCCGTTCTCCTTTGTGCAGTACCAAGGGTTCTTCGATGTTAAGTTGTACAGTATCCCGAGCGCGCAACTGGCATGGGGCGATGCTCAGGCCGGCGCCCTTTCCTTGGGACGTCGGCTCGGTAGTGCGTGCCGGGCCAAATGAGGGGAGCTGGAGCCAGTGCTCGAGCTTGCGCTTGTCTAGCCGAAACTGATCTACCAATCGCCAAGCCTCAGCGAGTTGCGCAACCCCTGCCAGCAATCCGCTCACCAAGGTAAAGAGAGCAACTAACTCGCCCAAGCTCAGCTGCGGTGTTGCCAGACCCTGATCATGGATACCCCACATGAGTAAACCGCCACTGCCCAGGCCTATGAATAGGGTGCGCAGGCACTGTATCCAACCCCCACTGTAAGCTACCTGCACTGCTGATTCGGCATAGTGCGAAAGCGTCTGATTGACCGGGAGCATTGCGGCATCCTCGGCCTTTTCCAGTTTGACCGTTGTCGCGCTGGCGAAAGTATCCACCCATTGTTCCGCCAGCTCATCCTCGCGCGCGTTCACTGCCTCAATATGGGGTCGGCGCCAGCGCACCAGGCGATCGTTGGCCCATAGGTAGACAAGGCTCAAAGGGATGAGGCCGATCAACACCGAAGTTGCCCCCAAGTAAGCGAATAGGGTTATCAGCACTGCAGCCTCGGCCAACACCGGCCATGCCGAGCCAATCAAAAAGCCTAGCCACCGCTCCTGTGCGGTAATCCCCCTATCCAGCACTTTCACCAGTGTTCCGCCATGGAGTTGTCCATAGGCCTCGAAGCGTTTGTCCAGCAATTCGCGGCACCAGCGGATGGAAAGTTGCTTCACGCGTTCTTGGCAAAGTCGCGCCAGGCACCAAGCCTGCAAAGGGGTCATTGACGCTTGTAATGCTACCAGGCATATGAAGGCTCCGAGCAAAAGCTGGGAAGACGCCGCTGAAGCGGCCAGGTTGTCAATGATGTCGGCCAAGACTAGGGCCGGTACGACGGTCGCGATTTTCAGGAGTAGCGTCGCACCTAGGGCGGCGAGAATGCCTTTATAGAGATGCATGTCATTGCCCTATGCCTTTGAGCGCGCTCTGCGGCGCGACTGGGATACCTGACCTGATAAGGTGGAATCGTTCGAGTCCGGGTATGAACACCTGGACAACGGTAGCGAAGTTCGGGTGCTCATAAAGAGTGCGATAGAATGCGGCCGTATTTTGTTTTTCCAGATTGATCAGCGTTCGCTTGACTTGTCCGCGCACGCTGAGATCAGTTCGGGGAGGGTGAAAAGCGGGTACCGCGTACCTGGGGCATGGGTGTAGAAGTGCCGAAAGTCGGGTTGAGTGCGCCAGCATTTTTGCGACGGCTTGGTCTTCTTGTTTTTCTTCTGGCCCAGAAAGTTCCGCGCACTGAATTTGCTCCGTCACGGCACGGTACAGTGCAATGCCGGGATTGATAGAGCTACCGGAACCTACGCTACTGAGTGAACCTTCTTTTTTGCAGCGAGAAACAGCGATGCAAAATGGAACATCGTAGAAATCGTGGGTCAGGTATATTTCCAGTTTATGTATCTGGCGGATCAACTTGCTGTCATGGCCAAATGTTTCTTCCAGAAAAGAACTCGAGGGTTTGTAGAGTTTTGGTGGGGACGTCAGGCCGCAAAGTGACAGATAGTACATGGAGAGTGCGTGGCGTTCGAGAGCTTCATTTATCGCGTGCAGTAAAGCTTCGTTCTCGGTGCAACCAAGTGCTGTGCCAGAATTGGTGGCATATTTGGCGAGGAAGCCCCCTGCAGTTTTCTCTGTTTCATCAATGTTTTTGGAGCACGGTGCAACCAATATAGCGGGAATGGTTATTTCGTCGTACGTATTCAGTGCCTGAAAGCTGAGGGAAGGTATTCGGCAATCAGGTGGTATGGACTTGAGCAACCAGTCATCATACGGGGCGATCGACTCCAGGATCTGGTCGCTGTCAATGAGTATTGGAGTAGCCTTGTCAACGAAATAATGCTCTAGACTTTCGGCAAGCGCTCCTAATTCACAAAGGTCACCTTTCCCTGCTCCGCAAGAGACTTCTTTGTACGCACTGTCGTATAGATGGCATGTCGCGACCAGGCTGTTTATTTTTGAAAGTTTAATTTGTGAGTGCAATCCAAGGCGATCACGCAGATTTTTCAGTCGATTATAGGCTTCTTCTGTGTTTAGCTCGCGTTCGGTAATCATACTTTGCTCCTGAGTAAGGCCAGAAGGGGCTGAGCCCCTTCTGGTTTATCGCTTACAGCAGATTGAGGAAATCAATCTCGGACTCGGTGAACGTATAGTTGGTCATGCGCGGGACCTGTGGAATATGGATTTCAGAACGACGACGTCCCATGGTTGGTACTCCTGTGAAGTTGATTTGAGAGCGCCTTTCAGCGCGTCACTGTTGTATCACTTGTTTTTTTCTGGGTTCAAGATCAGCGCCGGGTTTATAGCGGAAAGTTTTCGTAAGAATGGTTGCCGGTGCTTGAGGTTTAAGTCCTACATTGTTTCGGAAGATTTAGAAAACCATCTAATAATTGGCAGGTTAGAGTTTGCGTAGGGTTGAGGAAGCAAAACATTCAGTAAAAAATTGAGGGGTTGAGATCACTTAGCAGGGAAAAAGGGGGCGCTCACCATCTGCCGTCGCGGATCTAAAGCCGAGAACGTCGAGGGAAGCGCCATTGTTGTAGATCGGTTAGCCGGCCAATAATCAATTGCGTGCCCTTTCGTGTAGGCCGTTTCTGCAATACCAACCTACCGCCTTTGTGCCATTGCGGTGGTTTTCCGGGCGGCCTGGTCTAGGTCTGACGTGGGCAAAGCAGCGATCGGGCCTGTAAGCCCGCAGACGATTAATACCGCTATTCGGATTGTTTAAGGCAACCCGCTGCGAGGGCAGATGCCTTTGTAAGGCTTTTTTTGATGTCGCCTGGGCGGGCTCTTTCGCGGGCATGCCCGCTCCCACAGGTTGGTGCAAGTCGCGAAGTTTGTGGTGACTTTGTGGGAGCGGGCGTGCCCGCGAAGAGGCCCGCCCAGGCAGTAGAGAATTATCATGGGAATGAACACTCAGTTCACCGTCGGCAAGACCACGTTCTATCAAGGCGAAAATGGTACCTACCCGTCGTTCCGCATCGAGCCCGGAATCCCATGCCAGGACGCTCGCGACCATTCTTCGGCGTTGATGGGGTATGAGCGCCAATTGACCATGATTGGGTTGATGGATGAAACAACCCCCAAGTCAGCCAACCGTCACCCCACCCACCAATCCCCCACGAATGCAGTCGGATTTGGTCAAAATTTGTGCTATATTTCGCGCCCGCGATTTTCCTGCACACCAGAACCGGTCACTGACATGCAAGCAGCCAAACCACTCTACGACTATCCCAAGTACTGGGCCGAATGCTTCGGGCCAGCACCTTTCCTGCCAATGAGCAGGGAGGAGATGGATCTGCTCGGCTGGGATTCCTGCGACATCATCATCGTGACCGGGGATGCCTACGTCGATCACCCCTCGTTCGGCATGGCCATCATCGGCCGGCTACTGGAAGCCCAGGGTTTCCGCGTGGGCATCATTGCCCAGCCGAACTGGCAGTCCAAAGACGACTTCATGAAGCTCGGCGAGCCCAACCTGTTCTTCGGCGTGGCCGCTGGCAACATGGACTCGATGATCAACCGCTACACCGCGGACAAGAAAATCCGTTCCGACGACGCCTACACCCCGGGCGGCCTGGCCGGTAGCCGACCAGACCGCGCCAGCCTGGTGTACAGCCAGCGCTGCAAGGAAGCCTACAAGCATGTGCCGATCGTACTCGGCGGCATCGAGGCATCGTTGCGTCGCATTGCCCACTACGACTACTGGCAGGACAAGGTTCGCCATTCGATCCTGATCGACGCCAGCGCCGACATCCTGCTGTTCGGCAACGCCGAGCGGGCGGTGGTCGAGGTGGCCCAGCGCCTGTCCAGTGGCGAAAGCATCGAAAGCATCACCGACGTGCGCGGCACCGCTTTCGTGCGCCGTGATACGCCGCAGGGCTGGTATGAAATCGACTCGACCCGCATCGACCGCCCAGGCCGTGTCGACAAGATCATCAACCCCTACGTGAACACCCAGGACACCCAGGCCTGTGCCATCGAGCAGGCCAAGGGCGACCAGGAAGACCCGAACGAAGCCAAGGTGGTACAGATTCTCGACAGCCCGGCGGTCACGCGGGAAAAGTCGGTCATCCGCCTGCCATCGTTCGAGAAGGTGCGTAACGACCCGGTGCTCTATGCCCACGCCAACCGCGTGCTGCACCTGGAGACCAACCCGGGCAACGCCCGTGCACTGGTGCAGAAACACGGTGACGTGGACGTGTGGTTCAACCCGCCACCCATTCCGATGAGCACCGAGGAAATGGACTACGTGTTCGGCATGCCTTACGCCCGTGTACCGCACCCAGCGTACGGCAAGGCGCGTATCCCGGCCTACGAGATGATCCGTTTCTCGGTCAACATCATGCGCGGCTGCTTCGGCGGCTGCACCTTCTGCTCGATCACCGAGCACGAAGGCCGCATCATCCAGAACCGCTCGCACGAGTCGATCCTGCACGAAATCGAAGAGATGCGTGACAAGGTGCCAGGCTTCACCGGCGTGGTGTCCGACCTTGGCGGGCCGACTGCGAACATGTATCGCATCGCGTGCAAGAGCCACGACATCGAAAAGCACTGCCGCAAGCCCTCGTGCGTGTTCCCTGGCATCTGCGAGAACCTCAACACCGACCACAGTTCGCTGATCGAGCTGTACCGCAAGGCTCGCGCCCTGCCAGGGGTGAAGAAGATCCTGATTGCCTCGGGCCTGCGCTACGACCTGGCCGTGGAGTCGCCGGAATACGTCAAGGAGCTGGTCACCCACCACGTAGGTGGCTACCTGAAGATTGCCCCGGAGCACACCGAGCGTGGCCCGCTGGACAAGATGATGAAGCCGGGCATTGGTACCTATGACCGCTTCAAGCGCATGTTCGAGAAATTCTCGAAAGAAGCGGGTAAAGAGCAGTACCTGATCCCGTACTTCATTGCCGCGCACCCGGGTACCACCGACGAAGACATGATGAACCTGGCGCTATGGCTCAAGGGCAATGGCTTCCGTGCCGACCAGGTACAGGCGTTCTACCCGTCGCCGATGGCCTCGGCCACCGCCATGTACCACTCGGGTAAGAACCCGCTGCGCAAAGTGACCTACAAGAGCGAAGGTGTGAAAATCGTCAAGAGTGACGAGCAGCGCCGTCTGCACAAGGCATTCTTGCGCTACCACGACCCGAAAGGCTGGCCAATGCTGCGCGAAGCGCTGCAGCGCATGGGCCGCGCCGACCTGATCGGGCCTGGCAAGCACCAGTTGATTCCGGCGCACCAGCCGCAGACCGACAGCTACCAGAGCGCGCGCCGCAAGAACTCGACCCCGTCGGGCAGCCACAAAGTGGGCAAGGACCAGAAAATCCTGACCCAGCACACGGGCCTGCCACCGCGTGGCAGCGATGGCAGCAAGCCGTGGGACAAGCGCGAAAAGGCCAAGGCCGAAGCGTTTGCGCGTAACCAGCAGGCGGCCAAGGAGCGCAAGGAAGCGGGCAAGGGCGGTGGCGGCAAGGGCAAGAAACCGCGCCAGCCAGTCATTCCGCGCTGATTTCGGGGGCCGCCTTGCGGCCCAATCGCCGGCAAGCCAGCTCCCACAGGTACAATGCTCGCTTTAGGATTTTGTGCAGTCCCTGTGGGAGCTGGCTTGCCGGCGATTGGGCTGCAAAGCAGCCCCTGAATCTGGTTTAGTCAGGCTTCTTGTCGACCCACTTCGGCGCCACCGGCGCGACAAAGCGGTCCATCGCGCCCAGCAGCTCATCCGGCTGCTGCCCCAGCAGCAACATATCCCGGTGCTGCGGGCGCACGAAACCTTCCTCGACGATATGGTCGAGGAACCCGCCAAGCTTGTCATAGAAGCCGTTCACATCCAGCAGCCCCAGCGGCTTGGCGTGGTAGCCCAGTTGCCCCCAGGTCCAGACCTCGAACAGCTCTTCCAGCGTACCCAGGCCACCCGGCAAGGCGATGAACGCGTCGCTCAACTCGGCCATGCGAGCCTTGCGGGCATGCATGCCGTCCACCACTTCCAGCCGCGTCAGGCCTTTATGGCCGACCTCGGCCTCCAGCAGGCTCTGCGGGATGATCCCTACCACGTCGCCACCCGCTGCCATCGCGGCGTCGGCTACCACACCCATCAAGCCAACAGCCCCACCGCCATACACCAGCGTCCAGCCTCGGCGGGCAATCGCCTGGCCCAGCGCGACCGCCGCCTCACGGTAGGCGGGGTTGCTGCCGATGCTGGCACCACAAAACACACAAACGGAACGTACGGGCATTACTCACCTCCAGTCACTCAGGGTGACAGGGTACGGTGGCTGACCGTCGCTTCCAAGGCCGGGTTCATTCCGGGCGCGAGAATTCGCAGATCGCGCCGGTAGCACCGTGGGCGTAGGCGGCGAGCAGGCTGTTCAGAAACTGGGAGATGGGCATTTGGTATTGCTCCTAAATGAGAGGTTGTCCCATCGTCCAATAAAAGGGCATGATGTGCTCTTAGATTGGTTGTATACAATCCATTGAACAATTCAACTGACTGGCCACTTGACACCCCCTTGACCCATATCAGCAGGGTGCTGAACGGTTTCAGGCAGTCTCGCAATTGATAAAACCCTGCCAAGGAGATTCATGATGTTTGCGAAAGCTGTAGCGGTATCCCTGCTGACCCTCGCCAGCGCCTCTGTCTTCGCCGCCGAGTGCTCGGTAACTGTCGACTCCACTGACCAGATGTCCTTCAACACCAAGGAAATCACCGTCGACAAAAGCTGCAAGGAATTCACGGTCAAACTGACCCACTCCGGCAACCTGCCGAAGAACGTCATGGGCCATAACCTGGTGATCAGCAAGACTGCCGACATGCAGGGCATTGCGACCGAAGGCATGAGCCAGGGCCTGGAAAAGGACTACATCAAGGCTGACAACGTCGCGATCATTGCCCATACCAAAATGATCGGCGCGCCGGAAAAAGAAACCGAAGTGAAGTTCGACCCTTCCAAGCTGGAAGCCGGTGGTGACTACAGCTTCTTCTGCACCTTCCCGGGCCACATCTCGATGATGAAAGGCAAGGTTGTCGTCAAGTAATCAGCTGACGCCGAGCCCTGTAGGGGCGGGTAAACCCGCTCCTACAGGCATTGTTACAGCCTGATCAAGGGGCGAACGGCAATTCGCGCTTGTGCTGGGTCTTGCGGTAGGTGGCCACGATGATGTCGAACGCTGCCTGGTCGACCGGCTGCCCATGCAGGAACGCGTCGATCTGCTGGTAGGTCACCCCATGCGAGGCTTCGTCCGGTTTGCCCGGTGCCAGGTCTTCCAGGTCTGCAGTCGGCACCTTCTCCACCAGTGACTCCGGCGCGCCAAAACTGCGTGCAATGGCCCGCACCTGGTTTTTTACCAGGCCGCTCAGCGGCGCCAGGTCGCAGGCACCATCACCAAACTTGGTAAAGAAGCCCATCACCGCTTCGGCGGCGTGGTCGGTACCGATCACCAGCCCTGCGCGCGCGCCGGCGATGGTGTATTGGGCCACCATGCGCGTGCGTGCCTTGACGTTGCCGACCACGAAGTCCACCAGCGCCGGCGAGCCGCTTTTCAATTCCACCACTTCAGCCGCCAAGGCGCGCACTGCCGGGGCGATGTCCACGGTGTGCACTTCATCGGCCTTGATCACGTCCAGGCAGGCCTGGGCGTCATGTTCATCATGCTGCACCTGGTACGGCAGGCGAACGGCGATGAAGGTATAGGCCTGGTCACCGGTTTCGGCGCGCAGTTCGTTGATGGCGCGCTGGGCGAGCAGGGCGGCGGTCAGCGAGTCGACCCCGCCGCTGATGCCCAGTACCAGGGTCTTGAGCCGGGCGTTGGCCAGGCAGTCCTTGATGAACGCCACGCGCCGGGCAACTTCGGCCTCGAGCGCGGCCGCGTCGGCGAACGGCGGCTGGACCTTCAGCGCCTGGGCAATTTCTTGCTGAACCGCTTGCATGGGTTACTCCTTGCTGGGGACTTTGAATACGTGACGCATGTAGGCAACGAAATTGGCGTCGCGGCACTGGGTCTTGGCCGCTTCGTCGGAAATCTTGGCCACCGGTGCGCCGTTGCAGTCGGTCATTTTAAGCACGATGCTCATGGGGACCACACCCGGTATGTCGCAGGTCAGGTTGGTACCGATGCCAAAGCTGACGTTGATGCGCCCGCGCAGGGCCCGGAAGATTTCCAGCGAGCGGGTAAGGTTGAGGCTGTCGGAAAACACCAGGGTCTTGGTCATCGGGTCGATACCCAGTTTCTGGTAATGGGCGATCGCTTTCTCGGCCCAGGCTACCGGCTCGCCGGAGTCGTGGCGCAAGCCATCGAACAGCTTGGCGAAGTACAGGTCGAAATCGCCGAGGAAGGCATCCATGGTGATGCAGTCGGTCAGGGCGATACCGAGCAGGCCACGGTACTCGCGGACCCAGCAGTCCAGCGCGGCGATCTGGCTGTCGATCAGCCGCGGGCCCAACTGCTGGTGCGCCATGATCCACTCGTGGGCCATGGTGCCCAGCGGCTTGATATCCAGTTTCCATGCCAGGTCGACGTTGCTGGTGCCGACGAAACGGCCAGGGAAGTCGTCGCGCAGTACCCGGACCACTTCCTCCTGCACGCGGCTGGAAAAGCGCCGGCGGGTGCCAAAGTCGGCTACCTGCAGTTCGGCCAGTTCGTCGTTGCTGGCGTGGGCGCGCAGCCAGTCGAACTTGCGGTACAGCTGGTCGCGTGCCTCGGCCAGGCGCATATGCGGGTGCAGGTGGCGGTTGCGCACTTCGCTGATGATCGCCAGCAAAGGCACTTCGAACAGGATCACATGCAGCCAAGGGCCTTTGAGGCGCAGGAACAGCTGATCGTGCTCGATGCCGAGGTGCACATAGCGCAGGTTGAAGCGAAACAGCCGCAAAAACCGCAGGAAGTCGGGCTTGAGGAAACTGATGCGCTCCAGAAAACCCAGCTGGCCATCATCGAGCGTGAGGTCGTTGAGCACCTCCAGCTGGTGGCGGATTTCGCCTAGATACGGCCGCAAGTCCTCGCCGTTGCGGCAGCGGAATTCCCATTCGACGTCGGCGTCCGGGTAGTTGTGCAGCACACCCTGCATCATGGTGAGTTTGTAGAAATCTGTGTCGAGCAGGTTGTGCACGATGCGCTCGGCGAATGCGCTCTCGCTCATCAAAGGGGCTCCGGAGGCGGCGAATGGGGGACATTGTGCCAGCCTTTTCGGCCTTGTTGTGTCTGCGCTGGCCTGTTCGCGGGTGAACCCGCTCCTGCAGGGCCGCGTATCTGCCAAATCCGCGTGTTTTTCGGTGCACCCACCAGCCTTGAAACGGTGCTGCCTGTAGCAGTCACGCACCACGGGTGTGCAGTTCGGTGACGTATGCTGTTACAGGCCGGTTGCACGTAAACACCCGGCAGGGTTGCAATGATGGCGCGCGGCGGTTGCGCCTTGTCTGTACGGGTGGTGGCGCCCGGCGCGTGGCAGACGGTTGCACGCTCAATAAAGAAAAGGCCGTCGGTCGCCTCTACGTGCCGATGGTGGTGTGATTTTCCGTAAGACAAAACTGATGGCACGGCCCTTGCTCTGAGCATTGGGCTGAGAAGTTGTAGTGCCAACCAAAAAAACTCTAGGAGCACCACCTCATGTCGCAGACGTTTTACAAGAAAGGTTTCCTGGCGCTTGCCGTAGCCACGGCACTGGGTGTTTCTTCGTATGTCCAGGCCGACGTCAAGATCGGCGTAGCGGGGCCGATGACCGGGGCCAACGCAGCGTTCGGCGAGCAGTACATGAAAGGTGCGCAAGCTGCGGCCGACAAGATCAACGCCGCGGGTGGCGTGAATGGCGAGAAAATCGTGCTGGTCAAAGGCGATGACGCCTGCGAACCGAAACAGGCCGTTGCCGTAGCCAACCGCCTGGTCGACCAGGACAAGGTGATCGGGGTGGTCGGCCACTTCTGTTCGTCCAATACCATCCCGGCCTCCGAGGTGTATGACGAGGCCGGCGTGATCGCCATCACGCCCGGTTCGACCAACCCACAGGTCACCGAGCGCGGCCTGAGTGCCATGTTCCGCATGTGTGGCCGTGACGACCAGCAGGGCGTGGTCGCCGGCGACTACATTGTCGACGTGCTCAAGGGCAAGAAAGTCGCGGTGCTGCACGACAAGGACACCTACGGCCAAGGCCTGGCTGATGCCACCAAGGCACAGCTGGAAAAACGTGGCGTCAAGCCCGTGTTGTACGAAGGCCTGACCCGGGGCGAGAAAGACTTCAGCGCCGTGGTTACCAAGATCCGTGCTGCCGGTGCCGATGTGGTCTACTTCGGCGGCCTGCACCCGGAAGCCGGCCCGCTGGTGCGTCAACTGCGCGAACAGGGCCTGAAGGACGTCAAGTTCATGTCGGATGATGGCATCGTCACCGACGAGCTGGTGTCTACCGCCGGCGGCGCGCAGTACGTCGATGGCGTGTACATGACCTTCGGCGCCGACCCGCGCCTGCTGCCAGACAGCAAGGCCGTGGTCGAGGAGTTCCGCAAGGCGGGCACTGAACCGGAAGGCTACACCCTGTACGCCTACGCCTCGCTGCAGGCGCTCGCCGCCGCCTTCAACGGCGCCAAGTCGAACAAGGGCGAAGACGCTGCCAAGTGGCTCAAGGCCAACCCGGTGCAGACCGTCATGGGCGAAAAGAAGTGGGACAGCAAGGGCGACCTGACCGTGTCCGACTACGTGGTCTACCAGTGGGACAAGGACGGCAAGTACCACCAGCTGGACAAACAAAAATAATAACGGCCACCCGCCCGGGTTGCGCATGCGCCCGGGCCTGAGCCCCTGCGGTACCTGTCCTTATTCGGAGACCTGCACGGTCGTGCACTGCTGGGGCCGCATTGTCCGTGGCCTTGCGTGGTCGGCATGCGTGCAGTCTCGCTCAGTGAGATTGCGTTATGGATGGTATTTTCCTGCAGCAACTGGTCAACGGCCTGACCCTCGGGTCGGTCTATGGCCTGATCGCCATCGGCTACACAATGGTCTATGGCATTATCGGCATGATCAACTTCGCGCACGGCGAGGTGTATATGATTTCCGCCTACCTGGCGGCGATCAGCCTGGCATTGCTGGCCTATTTTGGCGTCGAGTCGTTTCCCCTGCTGATGCTGGGCACGCTGTTGTTCACCATCGTCGTCACGGGTGTGTACGGCTTCACCATCGAGCGCATCGCCTACAAGCCGCTGCGTAACTCTACCCGCCTGGCACCGCTGATCAGCGCCATCGGCATTTCGCTGATCCTGCAGAACTACGCACAGATCAGCCAGGGCGCTCGCCAGCAAGGCGTGCCAACCCTGCTCGAAGGCGCCATGCGCATCGATGTCGGCACCGGCTTCGTGCAACTGACCTACACCAAGATCTTCATCCTGGTGGCGGCATTCCTGGGCATGGGCCTGCTGACCTACGTGATCAAGTACACCAAGCTCGGCCGCATGTGCCGCGCTACCCAGCAAGACCGCAAGATGGCCTCGATCCTGGGCATCAACACCGACCGGGTCATTTCCTACGTATTCGTCATTGGCGCAGTGATGGCCGCCCTGGCAGGCGTGCTGATCACCATGAACTACGGCACCTTCGACTTCTATGCCGGCTTCATCATCGGTATCAAGGCATTCACCGCTGCAGTGCTCGGTGGCATTGGCTCCCTGCCTGGCGCCATGCTCGGCGGAATCATCCTGGGGATCTCCGAATCGCTGTTCTCCGGCCTGATCAACTCCGACTACAAGGACGTGTTCAGCTTCTCGCTGCTGGTGATGATCCTTATCTTCCGCCCACAAGGCCTGCTGGGTCGCCCGCTCGTGGCTAAGGTGTGAACATGTCGATTGCCAAAATTGCTTCTGCCTCTGAAACCAAAGGTTTCGATATCAAACGCAGCCTGCTCGAAACCCTCGTCGCTGGCCTGCTGGCGCTGATCGTGTTTGGCCCGATCGTCGGCGTGGTGCTCGACGGTTATACCTTCAACGCTGAACCGCGCCGCGTGGCCTGGCTGGTAGGTGGCGTGATGCTCGGGCGTTTCCTGCTTAGCCTGTATGTGCAGACCGCTGCCGGCCGGCGCATGCTCGAAGGCTTCGACAGCGGTGGCTCGGGCGTGCATGTGCGGGCGCCGAACTATGTGTCGCGGCTGCGCTACATCATCCCGGCGCTGATCGTGATTGCCATCGTCTTCCCGATCTTCGCCAACAAGTACCTGCTGACCGTGGTCATCCTCGGCCTGATCTATGTGCTGCTGGGCCTGGGCCTGAACATCGTGGTCGGCCTGGCCGGCCTGCTCGACCTGGGGTACGTGGCCTTCTACGCCATTGGCGCCTACGGCCTTGCACTGGGTTACCAGTACCTTGGCCTGGGCTTCTGGAGTGTGCTGCCACTGGCAGCCATTGCGGCGGCACTTGCCGGGTGCATCCTGGGCTTCCCGGTGTTGCGCATGCACGGTGACTACCTGGCGATCGTGACCCTGGGCTTTGGCGAGATCATTCGCCTGGTGCTGAACAACTGGCTGTCGTTCACCGGCGGCCCCAACGGCATGCCGGCGCCGGCGCCGACCTTCCTTGGCCTGGAGTTCGGCCGCCGGGCCAAGGACGGTGGGGTGCCCATCCATGAGTTCTTCGGCTTTGCCTACAACCCCAACCTCAAGTTCGTGTTCATTTATGCGGTGCTGTTCATGGTCGTGCTGGCCGTGCTGTACATCAAGCACCGCTTGACCCGCATGCCCGTCGGCCGGGCCTGGGAAGCGCTGCGCGAAGACGAGATCGCCTGCCGTTCGATGGGCCTGAACCACGTGCTGGTCAAGCTCTCGGCCTTCACCCTGGGCGCTTCCACCGCGGGGTTGGCCGGCGTGTTCTTCGCCACGTACCAAGGCTTCGTCAACCCCTCGTCGTTCACCTTCTTCGAGTCGGCGCTGATTCTCGCCATCGTCGTGCTGGGTGGCATGGGCTCCACGGTGGGCGTCGTCATTGCAGCATTCGTGCTGACCGTGGCGCCCGAGTTGCTGCGCAGCTTCTCCGAGTACCGGGTGCTGCTGTTCGGGGTACTGATGGTGTTGATGATGATCTGGCGACCGCGGGGGCTGATCCGCATCAGCCGTACCGGTGTGACCCCGCGTAAAGGAGTGGCGCCATGAGCGACGAAATCATTCTGTCGGTCGACAACCTGATGATGCAGTTTGGCGGCATCAAGGCGCTCAGCGACGTGAGCCTGAAGGTCAGGCGCAACCAGATCTTCGCCCTGATCGGCCCCAACGGCGCCGGCAAGACCACGGTATTCAACTGCCTGACCGGTTTCTACAAGGCCAGTGGCGGGCGCATCGAACTGAACGTGCGCGGTAGCCACACCAATGTGATCCAGCTGCTGGGCGAGCGTTTCCAGGCGGCCGACTTCGTCTCGCCGGCACGCTTTGCCAGCCGCCTGTACTACAAGATGTTCGGCGGCACCCACCTGGTCAACCGCGCGGGCCTGGCGCGCACCTTCCAGAATATCCGGCTGTTCAAGGAAATGTCGGTGGTGGAGAACCTGCTGGTGGCCCAGCACATGTGGGTCAACCGCAACCTGCTGGCGGGGGTATTCAATACCAAGGCCTACCGCAAGGCCGAAAGCGATGCGCTGGACCACGCCTTCTACTGGCTGGAGGTGGTCGACCTGGTCGACTGCGCCAACCGCCTGGCCGGTGAGCTGTCGTATGGGCAGCAGCGCCGCCTGGAAATCGCCCGCGCCATGTGCACGCGACCGAAGATCATCTGCCTGGACGAACCGGCGGCGGGCTTGAACCCGCAGGAAACCGAGGCACTTAGCCAGATGATTCGCGTGCTGCGTGACGAGCACGACATCACCGTGGTGCTGATCGAACACGACATGGGCATGGTCATGAGCATTTCCGACCATATCGTGGTATTGGACCACGGCAACGTGATTGCCGAGGGTGCGCCACAGGACATCCGCAACAACCCGACGGTGATCGCTGCCTACCTGGGTGCAGACGAAGAGGAACTGGTATGAGTGCACCCATTCTCGAGCTGAAGGACCTGGACGTGTTCTATGGGCCGATCCAGGCGCTGAAAAAGGTATCGATGCACATCAATGAAGGTGAGACGGTCAGCCTTATCGGCGCCAACGGGGCCGGCAAGTCGACCCTGCTGATGTCGATCTTCGGGCAGCCGCGGGCGGCTTCCGGGCAGATCGTCTACCGTGGCACCGACATTACCCGCAAGTCATCGCACTACATTGCTTCCAACGGCATCGCCCAGTCGCCGGAAGGGCGCCGGGTATTCCCCGACATGAGCGTCGAGGAAAACCTGATGATGGGGACCATCCCCATTGGCGACAAGCATGCCGCCGAAGACATGCAGCGCATGTACGAACTCTTCCCGCGCCTCAAAGAGCGGCGTAACCAGCGGGCCATGACCATGTCCGGTGGCGAGCAGCAGATGCTGGCGATTGCTCGGGCGCTGATGAGCCGGCCAAAATTGCTGTTGCTGGACGAGCCCTCGCTGGGGTTGGCACCCATCGTGGTCAAGCAGATCTTCTCTACCCTGCGGGAACTGGCGAAGACCGGCATGACCATTTTCCTGGTGGAGCAGAACGCCAACCACGCCCTGAAACTGTCGGACCGTGCCTACGTGATGGTCAACGGGCAAATTCGCATGACCGGGACTGGGCAAGAGTTGTTGGTCAACGAAGAAGTGCGCAGCGCTTACCTGGGTGGGCATTAGTTCCCCCTAGGGGCCGCGATCCATGCCCGGTCGCGGTCCCCTGTAGGAGCGGCCTTGTGTCGCGATGGGCTGCAACGCAGCCCCCTTCCCATGTGGACAACTCAACCTAACCGGGCCCTCAACCCGTTCACCCATAGCTACCCAACCCCGCTTCCCACAAGCCAAATCTTTTCCACGGATAATGTGGAACCGCCTGTGGAAAACATGGTGGTATCCCCCTCCAACCCAACACTATCAAGCCCTACAGCGTCATGATCATTTTTTGATCAGTGCACCTCTGTGGATTGTTTTCCCAGGCAAATCACGTCATTCCAACCACTCCCAGCACTGCGCAAATTCTGTGGATAACTCTGTGTAAAAGCCTTGGACATCCCGCTACAGGCGGCATGCTTGAAAGCCTTGCGCCACTACCGAAAAGAACGCTGCCGACCACGACGGGCTGAAAGGGTTCCGCCGGACAGCGAAGTTGCCCCCAATCCGTGGGGAAAGCCCTGTGGATAACATGCGCATAGCTGGCGCGGAGGCTTCTGCCACAAGGGTTTGCCGCACATGAACAAAAAATGACCAGCTGCCTTTTCGGCTTGCCGCCAGCGTTGGCCACGGGCATGCTGCAAAACTGCCATGACCACCCACTGCGAGGAACAGAGCATGTCATCCACCGTATTCATCACTGGCGCCACGTCGGGTTTCGGCGAGGCCACAGCCCGCCGTTTCGCCGAAGCTGGCTGGAAGCTGGTGCTAACCGGTCGTCGCAAGGAGCGCCTGGACGCCTTGTGCGCCGAGCTTTCTGCCAAGACCGAAGTGCATGGCCTGGTACTCGATGTGCGTGACCGCAAAGCCATGGAGCAGGCCATTGCCAGCCTGCCAGCCGGCTTCGACAAGCTGCAGGGCCTGGTCAACAACGCCGGCCTGGCGCTGGGCGTGGATGCGGCGCAGAACTGCAGCCTGGACGACTGGGAAACCATGGTCGACACCAATATCAAGGGCCTGATGTACACCACCCGCCTGCTGCTGCCACGGTTGATTGCCCATGGCCGTGGGGCGTCGATCCTCAACGTCGGTTCGGTGGCCGGCAACTATCCGTACCCGGGCAGCAACGTGTATGGCGGCACCAAGGCCTTTGTCGGGCAGTTCTCGCTGAGCCTGCGCTGCGACCTGCGTGGCACAGGTGTGCGCGTGAGCAACATCGAGCCGGGCCTGTGCGAAAGTGAATTTTCGCTGGTACGGTTCGGTGGTGACCAAGCCAAGTATGACGCCACCTACGCCGGCGCCGAGCCTATCCAGCCGCAGGACATTGCCGAGACCATCTTCTGGATCCTCAACCAGCCCGCGCACATCAACATCAACAGCCTTGAGCTGATGCCGGTGAGCCAGGACTGGGCCGGGTTCTCGATCGACCGGTCGGTCAAGGGCTGAGCCAGGGCCGCTCGGCGGCCACAGCCGCGAAGGCTTCAGCTCAAGCGCTGCAAGCCTTCCAGGCAAGTTGCCAGGTGGTAGGGCGTAGTCGAAGGCATGTCATGCCGGCTGACGGCACCCTCGCCATCCCGGCATTCGTACCAGCCAGCCTCGCGCAGGAACCGCGCTTCCAGCACCTGCAACTGTTCAGGCAACCTGGCTTCACCGCCAGCGCGCAGCACCAGCGCACGCAGGTACTCCGCCTGTGCCCAGATGCGCTGGGTGGCGTCCAGCACCTGGCCGTCCACGCCCAGCATGGCGAGCACTGCGCCACCCTGCACCCCTTGCTGTTCGGCGTAGCTGAACGCCCGGTCGATCGAGGCATGCAGCGGCGTATCTCGCAGCAGCGGGGAGGTGTGCAACAGGTAGAACCATTCGAACTGGTGGCCAGGCTCGTACCAGTTATCCACAGCCCCGCGCGGTTTCTCCAGCATCAGCCCATGGGCCGGTTCGACGAAATGCGCCTGAAGTGCTGCACACAGTTGCAGCAGTGACTGCCGGGTATGTTCGTCGTCGCGAACAGCCAGTACCTGCAGGAAGGCCTCGGCCAGGTGCATCTGTGGATTCTGCAGGGGCCCGCTGCCCAGGTCTGCCCAATCCTCGCCCAGGCTTGCTTCGTACAGGCCATCGTCCCTGGCGAACTGCTGGTCGATGATGTCGAGGCCGGCATTGAGTGTGGATTCCACCAGGCTTTCGCCGACCTTGCCCCAGTAGTGCGCGCAGGCAAAGACGATGAAGGCGTGGGTATACAGGTCCTTGCGCCGGTCAAGCGGGTTGCCCTGGGCATCGATGCTGTAGAACCAGCCCCCGTGCTCCGCGTCGTGAAAGTGCTTCTGCAACGAGCGGAACAGCGCGGCTGCACGCTCGGCGGCGCCCGGTTGTTCGATGCGGCTGCTGAACAGGTACAGCTGGCGGGCGCAGGCCATGGCCCGGTAGCGCTGTACCGGTAACGGCCGGAGCTGGGCGTCCAGGGCTTCGTAGGGCAGTGCCATGTCGGCATTCCAGCCAGGGCCTTGCCACATTGGCACGATGCGCTCGGCGAAGTGCTGGTTGAAACGGGCCAGTGCGGGCAGGGTAGGGCGGGGGTCGGACATGTCGGCGCTCGTGGCTGTCGGGCAGGGCGCCATGGTAGCAGAAGTGGGGTTTTCGGTAGCCGGCGGTGCGCTTGCCCGGCTGGCCGGGCGGGGTTGAGCGAAAGGCGATCAGCCCGGGTTGCCTAACCCTTGCCAATGCCGCGCCCCGACGAAGATGAAGCGCAACTGCTGAGTGATCTTTTCCTGTGGCGACAGGGCCTGTGGATAACCCGCTTCTGGGCTGTCGATCAGCTCGGGCAGGGTGGCGAACACCGTTTTCACCACCAGGTCGGCCATCACCGTCAGCGCCGCACTGTCCAGGTGCTGCCAGCGTTTCATTCGCGCAAGGTCGGTGGCCAGGTCGTCGCTTATGTTCTGACGCAGGCGGGCAATGGCCTGGCGCACCGGCTGTGACCCACCATACTGTTCCCGCGCCAGGAACAGAAACAGTGCGCGGTGGGCGGCGACTACATCGAGAAAGATGCGCACCGAGGCGTCGGTGATGCCGCCCAGCTCGAATTCGTTGTGGCGGACCAGGCGAATGGTCTGGCGGAAGGTGGTATCGATCTCGGCCACCAGGGCCAGGCCCAGGGCGTCCATATCCGGGAAGTGCCGGTAGAAGCCGGTTGGCACGATGCCGGCTGTTTTGGCCACTTCGCGCAGGCTGATGCTGCCAAAGCCCCGGCCACTTTCCATGAGCTGGCAGGCGGCATCGAGCAGGGCCTGGCGAGTCTGTAGCTTCTGTTCGGCGCGCGGCAGCATGGTGCGGGCTTCTGTGACGGTGAGGCTGGGCACTCTAGTTAAAAAAACGAAGCCCGGTCAATGACCGGGCTGGGAGGGGAGCAAGCGGTGTGACACAGGTTGTTCTTTTCAGCCATGGCAATCAGCTCACGTGGCTGATTGCAACCAGGCGATCCGAACCACCTTCGGCCACGCGGCCAGATTGTTCGATCAGGCGGTCCGAACCACCTTCGGCCACGCGGCCGGACTGTTCGATGAGGCGGTCCGAGCCACCTTCGGCCACGCGGCCGGACTGTTCGATGAGGCGGTCCGAGCCACCTTCGGCCACGCGGCCGGACTGTTCGATGAGGCGGTCCGAGCCACCTTCGGCCACGCGGCCGGATTGTTCGATCAGGCGGTCCGAGCCACCTTCGGCGACTGTTTTCAGCGGTTGGGCAATTTCGACAGCGCTCGAGCGCGATTCCGCAGTGAGGTGTTGTTCAGCGGCTGGCAGGGCAAAGGCGTTGGCGGCCAGGATGGACAGGGTCAGGGTCAGCAGTTGGCGTTTCATGATTCGGTGCTCCTTTCGGGGGCTGGAAAGTGGGTACGAAGCCAATGCTACGCCGGGTAACGCCAGAGAGAAGTTCATACGGATAATGGTAACAATCGACCATATTGATAGAGCTCGGCGACCGCTCTGTTAAGCGCCTTGCAGGCTCGTTAATGGCAAAATGCCGAGGCTGTTGTGGGGTAACATGAGCGCGGCCGCGCCACGATTTGCTGAGCGAATGGCCAGGAAAAACTTCGCTAAGATGACGCTACCGATAAAACCCCACGGGTTTTCATCAGTCCCAGATACTAAGTGCCACCGCCGCGCCTGTTTCGAGCCCCGCAAGGAGAATCACGCAATGACGCGTCCCGCCAGAATCCTCGTCTGGACCCTCGCCACCCTGCTCACGCTGCTGGCAATACTGGTAGTGGTGATCGCCACCTTCGACTGGAACCGCGTCAAGCCGTTGCTCAACGAGAAGGTGTCCGAGGCCTTGCATCGGCCGTTCGCAATCAACGGCAACCTCGCCGTGCATTGGCGTACCGAGCCAGAAGAAGGCGGTTGGCGTGCCTGGGTGCCATGGCCGCACTTCACCGCCGAAGACCTGACCCTGGGCAACCCTGAGTGGTTGCAGGAGCCGAAGATGGTGGGCCTGGAGCGCGTAGAGTTCCGCCTGGCGCCACTTGCGCTATTGGTGCAGAAGATCAGCATTCCGCGCATCAACCTGACCAAGCCCACGGCCAGCCTGACCCGGTTGGCAGATGGCCGGGCCAACTGGACATTCGACTTCGGGCCGAAGGACGAAAACGAGGCACCTTCCAAATGGCAGTTGGACATTGGTGCCATCGGCTTTGACCAAGGCAATGTCAGCTTCGACGACCAGACCTTGAAAACCCGCATGAAGGTGCAGGTTGACCCATTGGGCAAGCCAATCCCCTTCAGCGAAATCGTTGGCAAGGCCAGCGCTGAAAAAGCCGGCGGAGCGCAGGATTACGCCTTTGCTTTCAAGGCCCAGGGCCGCTACAAGGGGCAGCCGGTGTCTGGCACCGGCAAGATCGGTGGCCTTCTGGCGCTGCAGGACGCCACCCAGCCGTTCCCGTTGCAAGCCGACGTGCGCATTGCCGATACGCACGTGGTACTTGCCGGCACCCTGACCGACCCACGCAACCTGGGTGCCCTTGACCTGCGCCTGCGCCTGTCGGGCGCCAGCCTGGGCAACCTCTACCCCTTGACGGGGGTGACCTTGCCCGACACCCCGGCCTATTCAACGGACGGCCGGCTCAGCGCCAACCTGCATGCAGCCGAAGGTGCGCGTTTCAAGTACGAGGGTTTCAACGGCAAGATCGGCGACAGCGACATCCACGGCGACCTGGCCTTCGTCGCCAGCCAGCCACGGCCCAAGCTGACGGGCAAGCTGGTGTCCAACCAGCTGCTGTTCAAGGACCTGGCGCCGCTGATCGGCGCTGACTCCAATGCCGAGCAGAAGGCCCGTGGCGGGGCCAGCAAGCAACCGGCCGGCAAGGTGCTGCCGGTGGAAGAGTTCCGCACCGATCGCTGGCGCGCCATGGACGCCGACGTCACCTTTGCCGGCAAGCGCATCGTGCACAGTGCGCAACTGCCGTTCAACGACTTGGCGGCGCACGTGATTCTCGATGACGGGCTGCTACGCCTGGAGCCGCTGCGGTTTGGCGTGGCCGGTGGCAACCTGGCCTCCAACATTCGCCTGGATGGGCGCAGCGTGCCGCTGCAAGGGCGGGCACAGTTGACCGCCCGTGGCTTCAAGCTCAAGCAATTGTTCCCCGGTTTCGCGCCCATGCAGACCAGTTTTGGTGAGCTCAATGGCGATGCCGATATCAGTGGCCGTGGCAATTCCGTCGCTGCCCTGCTAGGCACGGCCAATGGCGACCTGCGCATGTTGGTCAACGATGGCGCCATCAGCCGCAGCCTGATGGAAATTGCGGGTTTGAACGTGGGCAACTATGTGGTCGGCAAGCTGTTTGGCGATGAGGACGTGCAGATCAACTGCGCGGCGGCCGATGTAGGCATCAAGGACGGCTTGGCCTCGACCCGGCTGTTCATCTTCGACACCGAGAACGCGATCATCTATATCAATGGCACGGCGAATTTTGCCAGTGAGCAGTTGGACCTGAAGATCACCCCTGAATCGAAAGGGCTACGGCTGTTCTCGCTGCGTTCGCCGCTGTATGTACGCGGGCCATTTGCCAAACCCAATGCGGGTGTACAGGCGGTGCCACTGGCGTTGCGCGGTGCGGGCATGGTGGCGTTGGGGGTTGTGGCAGGGCCTGCAGCCGGTTTGCTGGCGCTGATTGCACCCAGCAGTGGCGATGATCCGAACCAGTGCACACCGTTGTTGCAGCAGATGAAGGCAGGCAAGGCACCCGCTGCGGTGAAAGGGCGTAAATAGCAGCTAGCTGTGTTGCCGGCCATTGCCACTCGCGGGCGCTGTTTGAGGTGCGGGTTTACCCGCGAATGCGGTGGCGGAGGCGACGGTGAATGGCCAGGAGAGAGCCGCCGGTAGGCCCGGCCTCTTCGCGGGTGAACCCGCCCTTACAAGGGGCGCTAAGCGCCTAATGCCAGTCAGTCAAGTAATTTGGGGCCGCTTTGCGACCCTTCGCGGGCACGCCCGCTCCCACAGGTAATCGCGCATGTCTTGATTTCAGCGCCAAACGTGTGGGAGCGGGCGTGCCCGCGAAGGGCTGCAAAGCAGCCCCAGTAATGCTTAACGGACTGGCATTACGCTAAGCGCCCCCTGGTCCTTACAAGCCTTGCAGCAAGTCGGACATGTCGTCTGCGTGCTCTTCTTCCTGCGCCAGGATGTCTTCGAAGATGCGGCGGGTGGTAGGGTCTTTGTCGCCGATGTACTGGATGATTTCGCGGTAGCTATCGATTGCGATGCGCTCAGCGACCAGGTCTTCCAGCACCATCTCCTTCAGGGAATTACCGGCCACATACTGAGCGTGCGAGTTCTTGGTCAGGTTGTCGGGGTTGAAATCCGGCTCGCCGCCCAACTGCACAATGCGCTCAGCCAGCTTGTCGGCGTGCTCGGCTTCCTGGTTGGCATGCTCCAGGAATTCGCTTGCGGCTACGCTTGCCTTGATACCACTGGCCATGAAGTAGTGGCGCTTGTAGCGCAGCACACACACCAGCTCGGTCGCCAGGGACTCGTTCAGCAGGCGCAGGATCTGTTCGCGGTCGGCATGGTAACCCTCGGTCACGGCGCCTTGCTCAACATGCTGGCGGGCACGTTCGCGCAGGGTTTTTACATCGGTCAGTTCTGTAGCACTCATGTTCATCTCCAAAAGCATCAGGGTGGTCGTGGCATGCAGGGTGAGACTTACGCGCCGTGAACGGCCTCGCTGTCTTCTTCGCGTTGTTTACAGGTTTTGAAACCCTTGGCATCAACATGGCCGGTGGCGTCGAAACGCACGTAATACGGTTGTTGCTTGCCATCGTGGTTAAGAATGTAGTCGTTGCAGGTGCCCCCGTGCGGCAGGTCGATCACGTTCGATGGGCTACCGCCAATGGCGATGACCTTCTGCATGGTCATGCCGTGCTCCACCTGCTTGACCAGCGGTTCGTCACGGTAGGTGACATAGTCGACCGGGTTTTCCGGGCGGCTGCCGCAGGCGGCCAGGGTGGCGCTTGCCAGAAGGATTGCCAGGGTCTGCTTGTACATGGTCCCGCTCCTTGCAAAGGGTCTGTGTGGTTTTGAACAACAGCGCGCGCCAGGAGTTCGATTGCGATGCCCACGAAAGCCGCTGTAGGGTTGGCCAAACCTCCACGCAAAGGGTCAGGGGCAATGCAGCAGGATTTGGCCACGCAATACCCCTTGGTACTGGTGCCAGGGATGCTCGGGTTCGTCCGGGCCGGGTTCTATCCCTACTGGTTCGGCATTGTCCCGGCGTTGCGCAAAGAGGGCGCGCAGGTGTTCCCGGTACAGGTTTCGCCGCTGCACAGCAGTGAGGTGCGCGGCGAGCAACTGCTGACCATCATCGAAGACATCTGCAGGCGCACGGGCGCCGCCAGGGTCAACCTCATCGGCCACAGCCAAGGCGCCCTGAGTGCGCGTTATGCAGCCGCCAGGCGGCCAGCCAGGGTGGCATCGGTCACCTCGGTGGCCGGGCCCAACCATGGCTCGGAGCTGGCCGACCACCTGCAACGCACAGCGCCGGGGGATTCGCCCCAGGGGCGTATGCTGAGGGCGGTGCTGCATGCCCTTGCCGTGGTGCTGGGGTGGCTGGAAACCGGTTGGCGGCGCGACCCGTTGCCGGTGGATGTGCATGCCTCGCATCAGTCGCTGACCAGCGCCGGGGTGGCACTGTTCAACCAGGCTTACCCACAGGGCTTGCCGGCCACCTGGGGCGGGGAAGGTGCCCATGAAGTCAACGGAGTGCGCTATTACTCATGGTCCGGCACCTTGCAGCCCGGGCTGACCGACCGGGGGCGCAACCGCTTCGATGGCAGCAACCGTTTCTGCCGCCTGTTCGCCCGCAGCTTCGTCAGGGAAAAGGGCCAGTGCGACGGTATGGTGGGGCGCTTCAGCTCGCACCTGGGGCAGGTGATCGGTGACGATTACCCGCTCGACCACCTCGATATCGTCAACCAGCAGTTCGGCGCCGTAGGGCGGGGTGCCGAGCCGGTGCGGCTGTTCACCGAACACGCCGCGCGGCTCAAGGCGGCAGGCCTTTAACGGCGGATGTGGGGGGCTGGGGGCTGAAATTCTTGGCTACACTCTCACCTCGACACCCGTGCATCTGGCACGGAGCCCAGGAGACCACTCCATGAAAGTGCTGCACATCCCGTTACTGGCCCTGGCGTTGATATTCAGCGCCCAAGGCTTCGCTGCCAACACCGCGCAGCAGGAAAAAATGAAAACCTGCAATGCCGACGCCACCGCCAAGGCCCTCAAGGGTGATGAGCGCAAGGCCTTCATGAGCACCTGCCTGAAGAAGAGCGCCCCGCTAACCCAACAGGAAAAGATGAAAACCTGTAACGCCGACGCCACCACCAAAGCCCTGAAGGGGGACGAGCGCAAAGCGTTCATGAGTGACTGCCTGAAGAAGAAGTGACCTGCGCCTATGCCTGCGCCGTCAAGGCTGGCAGACTGCGGGCATTCCCGCTGTCTGCCTTCGAGGCTGTATGACCTTTACCCCGCGTCAGATTACCTTGGCCAGCCTGATCATCGTCATGGCCGGCCTGCTGCTGGCTTTGCCGCTGAAGTTATTGCCCAGCCTGCTGGCCGGCTTGCTGGTGTTCGAACTGGTCAACATGCTGACCCCGCGCCTGCAACCCTTGCTGGCCGGGCAACGCGCGCGCTGGCTGGCGGTGGCGCTGCTGGGCACGCTGGTGGTGCTCAGCCTGAGCCTGCTGATTGCCGGCGCGTTCAGCTTCCTGCTGCACGAGGCGGAAAACCCCGGCGCCTCGTTGGACAAGTTCATGGCCCTGGTCGAACAGGCTCGCAGCCAGCTGCCGCCGTTCATCGAAGCCTACCTGCCCGCCAGTGCTGCCGAATTCAAGGTCGCCATCGGCGACTGGATCAAAAGCCACCTCAGCGACCTGCAACTGGTCGGCAAGGGCATGGCGCACATGTTCGTCACGCTGCTGATCGGCATGATCCTCGGCGCCATCATTGCCTTGCAGCGCATTCCCGATGTGTCCCGGCGCAAGCCGTTGGCGGCGGCATTGTTCGAGCGCCTGGCCTTGCTGGTACAGGCGTTTCGCAACATCGTCTTCGCCCAGATCAAGATTTCGCTGCTGAACACGGCCTTTACCGGCATATTCCTGGCAGTGGTGATGCCGCTGTTCGGGGTGCACCTGCCGCTGACCAAGACCCTGATCGTACTGACCTTTCTGCTGGGGCTGCTGCCGGTGATCGGCAACCTGATGTCCAACACCCTGATCACCATCGTCGGCTTGTCGCTGTCGATCTGGGTGGCGGCGGCGGCGCTGGGCTACCTGATCGTCATCCACAAGGTCGAGTACTTCCTCAACGCCCGTATCGTGGGTGGGCAGATCAGCGCCAAGGCGTGGGAGCTGCTGCTGGCGATGTTGGTGTTCGAGGCGGCGTTCGGGCTGCCTGGGGTGGTGGCGGGGCCGATCTACTATGCCTACCTGAAAAGTGAGCTGAAGCGGGCCGAGCTGGTCTGAAGCGGCAAGCGGCAAGCGGCAAGCGGCAAGCGGCAAGCTACAAGTTGCAAGTTGCAAGTTGCAAGTTGCAAGCTGAGCACCTATAGACGCACTAACACCTCTCAGCTTGTAGCTTGTAGCTTGTAGCTTGTAGCTTATAGCTTATCCGTACCGCTTGCGCGCTTCGATCGCCAGCCCACTACCAATACTGCCAAAGATATTGCCCTCCACATGCCGCGCATTGGGCAACATCGCCGACACGCTGTTGCGCAATGCCGGAATCCCGCTGGAACCACCGGTGAAGAACACCGTGTCGACCTGGCCTTCGCTCACCCCGGCCTTGGCCAGCAGCTCGCTCACGCTGCCGCGCACACGCTCCAGCAACCCCTCAATGGCCTCTTCGAACAGCACCCGGGTCAGTTCGGCAGACAGTTCAGGCTCGACCCGGTGCAGGTCGATGCGGCGGCTGTCGCGCTCGGTCAGTTCGATCTTGCTGGCTTCCACTTCCATCGCCAGCCAGTGCCCGGCACGCTGCTCGATCAGCTTGAACAGCCGGTCGATGCCGAAGCTGTCCTCGATGTCGTAGCGCATGCTGCCCAGCGCCAGCTGCGACTTCTGCGAGTACAGCGCGTTGATGGTGTGCCAGGTGGCCAGGTTGAGGTGGTAGCTGGTCGGCATCAGGGCGCCGCTTTTCATGCGGCTGCCGTAGCCGAACAGCGGCATCACGCCCTGCAGGCTCAACTGCTTGTCGAAGTCGGTACCGCCGATGTGCACGCCGCCCGTGGCCAGGATGTCGCTCTGGCGCTCGGCCAGCAGGTGGCGCTCTGGCGACAGGCGGATCAGGGTGAAGTCCGAGGTACCCCCGCCAATGTCGACAATCAGTACCAGCTCTTCGCGGCTGATGGTCGACTCGTAGTCGAACGCGGCGGCAATCGGTTCGTACTGGAACGACACGTCCTTGAAGCCGAGCTTGCGTGCCACCTCGGCCAGGGTGTCCTCGGCCTCCTGGTCGGCGGCCGGGTCTTCGTCGACGAAGAATACCGGGCGCCCCAGCACGACCTGGTCGAACTCGCGGCCCGCGGCCGCCTCGGCACGCTTTTTCAGCTCGCCGATGAACATGCCCAGCAGGTCCTTGAACGGCAGGGCACTGCCCAGCACGCTGGTGTCGTGCTTGATCAGCTTGGAGCCCAGCAGGCTTTTCAGCGAGCGCATCAGGCGGCCTTCGTAGCCTTCCAGGTACTCGTGCAGTGCCAGGCGGCCATAGACCGGGCGCCGCTCTTCAATGTTGAAGAACACCACCGAGGGCAAGGTGATCTTGCCGTCTTCCAGGGCGATCAGCGACTCGACCCCAGGGCGGTGCCAGCCAACCGTGGAGTTGGAGGTGCCAAAGTCGATGCCCAGGGCACGGGCCGGGGTTACGTCAGACATGGGAAAAGGCTTCCGGAGGCAAAACGGCCGCGCAGTTTATGCCAGTTGGCTACAGAATCAAGACCAGTCGTCTGCGATGGAGCAAAGCCAAGGCGGTCTTGAAAGGCTATGCTTGACCCCTATCTTCAGTAGCATCTTCAGTTGCAACACGCACTTTCACATTGGTGATCCACAGATGGACTTCAAAGACTATTACAAGATACTTGGCGTAGAGCCCACGGCGGACGAGAAGGCGATCAAGGCCGCGTACCGCAAGCTGGCACGCAAGTACCACCCCGATGTCAGCAAGGAACGCGACGCCGAGGACAAATTCAAAGAGGCCAATGAGGCCTACGAGGTTCTGGGCGACGCGCAGAAACGCGCCGAGTTCGATGAGATCCGCAAGTATGGCGGCCAGCACGGCCGGCCATTCCAGGCGCCGCCGGGCTGGGAAAACCGCGGTGGCGGTGGCGGCTTCGAGGGCGGCGATTTCTCCGACTTCTTCAGCTCGATATTCGGCAACCGTGGTGGCAACCCCTTCGGTGGTGGCCGGCAGCAGCAACGCAGTGCCGGCAGGCGGGGGCAGGACGTGGAACTTGAATTGGCCGTATTCCTTGAAGAAACCCTGAGCAAGGAGTCCAAGCAGATCAGCTTCCAGGTGCCGCAAACCAATGCCATGGGCCAGCGCACCGGTTTCACCACCAAAACCCTGAACGTGAAGATTCCGGCCGGGGTCACCGATGGCGAGCGTATCCGCCTCAAGGGCCAGGGCGCGCCGGGCAGTGGCGGCGGGGCCAATGGCGACCTGTTCCTGACCATTCGCATGGCACCGCACCCGCTGTTCGATGTTGAAGGCCATGACCTGATCATCACCGTGCCGCTGGCGCCATGGGAGGCTGCGCTGGGCACCAAGGTTGCGGTACCCACCCTGGACGGCAAGATCAACCTGACCATCCGCCCGGACAGCCAGAGCGGCCAGCGCCTGCGTGTACCGGGCAAAGGCTTGGCGAGCAAGCACGGCGAGCGCGGTAACCTGTATGCACAGCTGAAGGTGGTGATGCCGCCGGCATCCGACGAGTCTGCCCGCGAACTGTGGGCGAAGCTCGCCGAGAAAGCGGCGTTCAACCCGAGGACACAATGGAGTAAGTGATCATGAGCAGCACCCTGATCGTTCAACTGGACATGCGTACCCTGTGTCAGGAAGCCGATGTCACGGCGGACTGCGTGATCGAAATCGTCGAGCACGGCATTGTCGAGCCTTCTGGCCGAACGCCAGAGGACTGGCTGTTTGACGATCAGGCGCCGTTGTTGGCCAAGCGCGCGGCCAAGCTGCACCGGGAACTGGAGCTGGAGTGGGAAGGGGTGGCGCTGGCGCTGGAGCTGTTGCAGGAAGTGCAGCAGCTGCGCAGCGAGAACAGCATGTTGAAGCAGCGGCTGGGCAGGTTTACCCAGATGTAGGCTTGCGCGCCGGCCTTTGTGGGAGTGGCCTTGTGTCGCGTAAGGGCCCTCCCACAAGCGGCCGCATTTCAGCCTGGTTCAGCTCCCGGGTTCAGTACCCGCTGCATGAAGGTCAAATCCAGCCAGCGGCCGAACTTCACGCCAACCTGGGGCATCTGCCCGGTCACCACGAAACCCAGCCGCTCATGCAGGCGGACCGACACCGCATTGCCACTTTCGATGGCCGCGACCATCACATGCTTGCCGCAGCCTTGTGCACGCTCGATCAGCGCCGCCATCAACACCGCCCCCAGCCCCTTGCCCCGCTGGTCGCCGCGGATGTACACCGAGTGCTCCACGGTCAGGCGGAAACCCTCGAACGGCCGCCAGTCGCCAAACGAGGCATAGCCCAGAACGCCCGTGTCATCCACAGCCACCAGGATCGGATAGCCCTGCTGCGCACGTGCTTCGAACCAGGCCTGGCGGTTGGCCAGGTCTACCGGGGTTTCGTTCCAGATCGCCGTGGTAGTGCGCACGGCGTCGTTGTAGATATCGAGGATGCCCGGCACGTCGGCGGGCAGGGCATCGCGCAGCTGGTAACTCATGACTGGGTCTCGCAAGTACGGTGCTTGCAGGTTAAATGGTTACCAGGCCGCGCACACCCTCGGCTTGCATGTTTTCGCCGCGCCCGCGCTGCACGATCTCGCCACGGGCCATGACCAGGTACTGGTCGGCCAGCTCTTCGGCAAAATCGTAGAACTGCTCCACCAGCAGGATCGCCATGTCCCCCCGTGCGGCAAGGCGACGGATGACGGCGCCGATTTCCTTGATGACCGACGGCTGGATGCCTTCGGTCGGTTCGTCGAGGATCAGCAGGCGCGGCCGGCTGGCCAGGGCGCGGCCGATGGCCAGCTGTTGCTGCTGCCCGCCAGACAGGTCGCCGCCCCGGCGCTGCTTCATTTGCTCAAGCACCGGGAACAGCTCGTAGATGAAGGCTGGCACTTCGCGGGCCTCCCGCGCGGGGAAACGCGACAGGCCCATCAGCAGGTTCTCCTCGACGGTCAGGCGCGGGAAAATCTCACGGCCCTGGGGCACGTAGGCGATGCCGGCGTGTACGCGTTGCTGGGGTTTGAGCGCGGTAATCAGCTTGCCTTCCCATTCGATGCTGCCATCCCGGGCGGGCACCAGGCCCATCAGGCAGCGCAGCAGGGTAGTCTTGCCGACCCCGTTGCGGCCCAGCAGGCAGGTCACTTCGCCGACTTTGGCTTCGAAGGAGAGGCCGCGCAGAATGTGGCTGCCGCCGTAGTATTGGTGCAGGGTGTCGATCTTGAGCATGTTGGTTTTCCTGAAAGTGTTGCTGTGCCTGTGCCGGCCTATTCGCGGGTGAACCCGCTCCTACAGGGACCGCACAGATTTCAAGACTTGTGCATTACCTGTGGGAGCGGGTTTACCCGCGAATAGGCCGGCACAGGTATCCCTGTCTAGCGGCCCAGGTACACCTCGACCACCCGCTCATCCGCCTGCACCTGCTCCAGCGACCCTTCTGCCAGCACACTGCCCTGGTGCAGCACGGTCACGTGGTCAGCGATGCTGCCGACGAACCCCATGTCGTGCTCGACCACCATCAGCGAATGCTTGCCGGCCAAGCCCCTGAACAGCTCGGCGGTGAACTCGGTCTCGGCATCGGTCATGCCCGCCACGGGTTCATCCAGCAACAGCAACTGCGGCTCTTGTACCAGCAGCATGCCGATTTCGAGGAACTGCTTCTGCCCGTGCGACAGCAGGCCCGCCTGGCGCTGGGCCAGCGGCAGCAGGCGCAAGGTTGTCAGCACCTCTTCGATGCGCTGGCGCTGCTCGCCGCTCAGGCGTGCAGCCAGGCTGGCCCATACCGATTTGTCGGTCTTCAGCGCCAGCTCCAGGTTCTCGTACACCGTCAGCGCCTCGAACACCGTGGGTTTCTGGAACTTGCGGCCAATCCCGGCTTGGGCGATCTGGTACTCGCCCAGGCGGGTCAGGTCGAGGGTGTCGCCAAAGTAGGCCGTGCCGCTGTCTGGGCGGGTCTTGCCGGTGATCACGTCCATCAGGGTGGTCTTGCCGGCGCCATTGGGGCCGATGATGCAGCGCAACTCGCCCACCCCGATATACAGGTTGAGCGCGTTCAGCGCCTTGAAACCGTCAAAGCTGACACTGATGTCTTCCAGGCTCAGCACCGTGCCGTGGCGGGTATCCAGGCCCGCCTTGCGGGTGTGGCCCAGGCCGATGGCGTCGCGGCCGGCGCCGAGCGGGTCGAATACCGGTTCGAGCATGAATTCGGGATGCACCGGGGGCACGCCTCTCATGGCTGGCTCCTTTTTTTCAACAGGCCGACCACGCCCTTGGGCAGGTACAGGGTGACGAGAATGAACAGCGCACCGAGGAAGAACAGCCAGAATTCCGGGAAGGCCACGGTGAACCAGCTTTTCATGCCATTGACCAGGCCGGCGCCGAGCAACGGCCCGATCAGCGTGCCACGGCCACCAAGGGCTACCCACACGGCGGCTTCGATGGAGTTGGTCGGCGACATTTCGCTGGGGTTGATGATGCCCACCTGGGGCACGTACAGCGCCCCGGCCAGGCCGCACAGCACGGCGCTGAGCACCCACACCAGCAGCTTGAAGCCGCGCGGGTCGTAACCGCAGAACATCAGGCGGTTCTCGGCGTCACGCACGGCGGTCAGCAGGCGGCCGAACTTGCTGCGGGTCAGCCGCCAGCACAGGTACAGGCTGGCCAGCAGCAGGCCGACCGTCAGCAGGAACAACACGGCGCGGGTACCTTGCGCGGTGATGTCGAAGCCCAGAATGGTGCGGAAGTTGGTGAAGCCGTTGTTGCCGCCGAAGCCGGTTTCGTTGCGGAAGAACAACAGCATGCCGGCGAAGGTCAGGGCTTGGGTCATGATCGAGAAGTACACACCCTTGATCCGCGAGCGGAAGGCGAACCAACCGAACACCAGCGCCAGCAGCCCAGGGGCCAGCACCACCAGGCACAGGGCCCAGGCAAAATGCTGGGTTCCGGCCCAGTACCATGGCAGCTCGGTCCACGACAGAAAAGCCATGAACCCGGGCAGGCCGTCCCCGGCCGCCTGGCGCATCAGGTACATGCCCATGGCATACCCGCCCAGGGCGAAGAACAGGCCGTGGCCCAGTGACAGCAGGCCGGCGTAGCCCCAGACCAGGTCCAGGGCCAGGGCGACGATGGCGTAGCAGAGAATCTTGCCTACCAAGGTCAGGGTATAGGCCGACACTTGCAAGGCGTGGTCCGCCGGGAGCAGCGACAACAGCGGCAGGGCGACCAGCAGCAGGGTGACGACGGCGCCGATGGCCAGCGACAGGCGCGGCCCGGCCTTTTGCGTAGCGGTGACTAGCAGTGGCTGGTTCATCAGTCGATTACCCGTCCCTTGAGGGCGAACAGGCCTTGCGGGCGCTTCTGGATGAACAGAATGATCAACGCAAGGATGAGGATCTTGCCGAGTACGGCGCCGATCTGGGGTTCCAGCAGCTTGTTGGCAATACCAAGGCCAAACGCCGCCCACAGGCTCCCGGCCAGTTGCCCGACCCCGCCGAGCACCACCACCAGGAACGAGTCGATGATGTAGCTCTGGCCCAGGTCCGGGCCGACGTTGCCCACCTGGCTCAGGGCTACGCCGCCCAGCCCGGCAATGCCCGAGCCAAGGCCGAAGGCCAGCATGTCGACGCGCCCGGTAGACACACCGCAGCATGCCGCCATGTTGCGGTTCTGGGTCACCGCCCGCACGTTCAGGCCCAGCCGCGTGCGGTTGAGCAGCAGCCAGGTCAGCAGCACCACCGCCAGGGCGAAGCCGATGATCACCAGGCGGTTGTAGGGCAGCACCAGGTTGGGCAGCAGCTGGATGCCGCCCGACAACCATGCCGGGTTGCTGACTTCGACGTTCTGCGCGCCGAACAGCAGGCGGATGGCCTGGATCAGGATCAGGCTGATCCCCCAGGTGGCCAGCAGGGTTTCCAGTGGGCGGCCATACAGGTGGCGGATGACCGTGCGCTCCAGCGCCATGCCGACGCCGGCGCTGATGGCGAAGGCCACCGGTAGGGCGATCAGCGGATAGAACTCGATGGCACCCGGGGCATAACGCTGCACCAGCACCTGGACCATATAGGTGCTGTAGGCGCCGAGCATCAGCATCTCGCCATGGGCCATGTTGATCACGCCCAGCAGGCCGAAGGTGATCGCCAGGCCGAGCGCCGCCAGCAGCAGGATCGACCCCAGCGACAGGCCACTGAAGGCCTGGCCGAGCAGCTCGCCGAACAGCAGCTTGCGCTGCACCTGGGCCAGGCTGGTTTCGGCAGCGGTGCGCACGCCCGGGTCGCTTTCCGCGTCGGGTTGCAGCAGCGCTTCAAGGCGCGTGCGGGCCAGCGGGTCGCCGGTTTCCCCCAGCAGGCGTACGGCGGCCAGGCGTACGGCGGGGTCGCTGGCGCCCAGTTGCAAGTTGGCCAGGGCCAGGCCCAGGGCTGCGTGTACGGCAGCGTCCGGCTCGCTGGCGAAGCGCCGGTCGAGGAACGCCATTTGCGCCGGTTGTGCGCTTTTTTGCAGTTGCTGGGCGGCAGCCAGGCGGGTGTCGCTGTCGGCGCTGAGCAACTGGTGGCTGGCCAGGGCATTGTCGATCAAGCCGCGCAGGCGGTTGTTCAGGCGCAGCTTGCGGGTGTCGTCGGCGGCGATGCGGCCCTGGCGCAGGTTTTCCAACAGCGGCAGGCGTGCAGCATCGGGTTGCGCTGCCCAGTTTCCGAGCAGTTGGGCCTGCTCCGCGGGCTTGGCGGTGAGGAAGAATTCGCCCTCGCTGGCGTGGGTTGCCAAGGGCATTAGCAGGAGAAGTGTGAGCAGGAGTCTGAGCATGCGGGCAATCCTGGAAATCGGGGTTGGATTCTTCGCGGGTAAACCCGCTCCTACAGGGATTTCACCGGTCCAGAGGGCAGTGGGGATCCTGTGGGAGCGGGCAAGCCCGCGAATGGGCTGCAAAGCAGCCCCCTGCACTCAGTTACCTTTCACGGCGTAATCTGGCCGCTTGTCATTGCCTGGAATGAACGGGCTCCATGGCTGCGCCCGCAGCGGCTGCTCGGTTTCCCAGACCACGCTGAACTGCCCGTCATCCTGGATCTCGCCGATCATCACCGGTTTGTGCAGGTGGTGGTTGGTCTTGTCCATGGTCAGGGTGAAGCCTGACGGTGCCTTGAAGGTCTGGCCGGCCAGGGCCTCGCGGACCTTGTCCACGTCGGTGGACTTGGCTTTCTCAACCGCCTGGGCCCACATGTGGATGCCCACGTAGGTGGCCTCCATCGGGTCGTTGGTTACCGCCTTGTCGGCACCTGGCAGGCCTTTGGCCTTGGCGTAGGCTTTCCAGTCGGCGACGAACTTCTGGTTGACCGGGTTATCCACCGACTCGAAGTAGTTCCACGCCGCCAGGTGGCCCACCAGCGGCTTGGTATCGATACCGCGCAGCTCTTCTTCGCCCACCGAGAACGCCACCACCGGCACGTCGGTGGCTTTCAGGCCCTGGTTGGCCAGTTCTTTGTAGAACGGCACGTTGGAGTCGCCGTTGACCGTGGAGATGACCGCCGTCTTGCCGCCTGCGGAGAACTTCTTGATGTTGGCGACGATGGTCTGGTAGTCGGCGTGGCCGAACGGCGTGTACACCTCTTCGATGTCCTTGTCGGCCACGCCCTTACTGTGCAGGAAGGCCCGCAGGATCTTGTTGGTGGTGCGAGGGTAGACGTAGTCGGTGCCCAGCAGGAAGAAGCGCTTGGCGCTGCCGCCGTCTTCGCTCATCAGGTATTGCACCGCAGGGATGGCTTGCTGGTTGGGGGCGGCGCCGGTGTAGAACACGTTTGGCGACATCTCTTCACCCTCGTACTGCACGGGGTAGAACAGCAGGCCGTTGAGTTCCTCGAACACGGGCAGCACCGACTTGCGCGACACCGAGGTCCAGCAGCCGAACACCACCGCGACCTTGTCCTGGGTCAGCAGCTGGCGGCTCTTCTCGGCGAACAGCGGCCAGTTGGAGGCCGGGTCGACCACCACCGGTTCGAGCATCTTGCCGTTGACCCCGCCTTTGGCGTTGATTTGCTCGATGGTCATCAGCGCCATGTCCTTGAGCGACGTCTCGGAAATGGCCATGGTCCCCGACAGCGAATGCAGGATGCCGACCTTGATGGTCTCGGCGGCCTGGATACTCCAGCTCAGGCCCATTGCCGCAATCGATGCGCTGAGGGTAAAGGCCTTGATCAGACTGCGACGCTTCATGTGCTCTCTCCGCTGGTTTTTATGTGTTGGGCAAGCGGGAGGAGCTTTGCAAGGGGTGTGCCTAACGGCGAAACGGGCGGGATAGAGCCGTGGTGCGAGGTGTTGGGGCGTTTGCGCGGGCCAGCATGGTGCTTGTGGGGGTTGCGTGCACAGGATTGGGGCTGCAACGCAGCCCCCAAGGCCATTAACCGTTGCGCACTGTGGAACGCGGCTGACGGCGGCTGCGCACGCCCTGGTAAGTGGATGCCAGCAACAGGAACCAGATCGGCGTTACCACCAGCGCCGAGCGGGTGTCGGCCTCCAGGCTCAGCAACACCAGGATGAAGGCAAAGAACACCAGGCACACGTAGCACATGAAGCGCCCGCCCGGCATCTTGTACTTCGACGCCTGGTGCAGCGCCGCCCGTTGCTTGCGGTACTTCAGGTACGACAGCAGGATCAGCGTCCAGACGAACATGAACAGCACCGCCGATACCGTGGTCACCAGGGTGAATGCCTCGACCACGTTCGGCACCAGGTAAATCAGCACCGCCCCCAGCAGCAGGCAGGTGCAGGAGAAGTACAGGCCGTTGGCAGGTACCGAGCGGCTGGACAGTTTCTCGAACGCCCTGGGCGCATCACCTTCCTGCGACAGGCCGTACAGCATGCGGCTGGTGGAGAACACGCCGCTGTTGGCCGACGAGGCGGCCGACGTCAGCACCACGAAATTGATGATGCTCGCCGCGGCCGGCAGGCCGGCCAGCACGAACAGTTCGACGAACGGGCTCTTGCCCGGTACCACGTCGCGCCACGGGGTCACCGCCATGATCGCGATCAGTGCCAGCACATAGAACACGATGATGCGTACCGGGATCGAGTTGATCGCCCGCGGCAGGGTGCGCTCGGGGTTTTTCGCTTCGGCAGCGGTGGTGCCGACCAGCTCGATGCCGACGAAGGCGAACACGGCGATCTGGAAGCCGGCGAAGAAGCCCATCACCCCGTTGGGGAACATGCCGCTGTCATTCCACAGGTTGGCCAGCTGCGCTGTGCGCCCGCTGGGCGAGGTGAAGCCGGTGATGACCATGTACAGGCCGGTGGCGACCAGGCCGAGGATGGCGACGATCTTGACCAGGGCGAACCAGAACTCCAGCTCACCGAACATTTTCACCGTTACCAGGTTCAGCGACAGCAGCAGCGCCACGCAAGTCAGCGCGGGTATCCACTGCGGCAGGTCGGGGAACCAGAACTGTGTATAGGCGGCGATGGCGACAACATCGGCGATGCCGGTGACCACCCAGCAGAACCAGTAGGTCCACCCGGTGAAGTAGCCAGCCCAGGGCCCGAGCAGGTCGGCGGAAAAATCGATGAAAGACTTGTAGTTGAGGTTCGACAGCAGCAGCTCGCCCATGGCGCGCATGACGAAGAACAGCATGAAGCCGATGATCATGTAGACGAAGATGATCGATGGGCCGGCCAGGCTGATGGTCTTGCCCGAGCCCATGAACAGGCCGGTGCCGATCGCGCCGCCGATGGCGATGAGCTGGATATGGCGGTTGGTCAGGTTGCGCTGCAGATGCGGTTCATCTGGCGCTGTGGGTGAGGTTTGCGTCATAGGCAGCATTCCCTTGTAAAGGTCAGTCTTCTTGTCAGAGGTAGCCGGCTAGGCTAACACGGGCGTCCCAATTCGGGGCGTGACAGATCGACTCTGCATTTGGGTAGCAGTGCGATGCCTGTGCCGCCCTCTCTACAAAGCCAACGCAGTTCGTTGTAGGAGCAACGGTCTTTCCCAAAATTTGAACAGCCTGCGCGATTCATTGTGGGAGCGGGCAAGCCCGCGAAGCAGGCGACGCGGTGTCTGGCACCGGCTGCGCCGGTGTTCGCGGGCACGCCCGCTCCCACAAGTGGAGCGGTGAATGGCAGCTTCTGCTCCTACTCGTGCTCTAGGCACCTACGGCATTCAGCTTGTCATTCACCGCTCATGCACAATTAGGCGCTGGCCAACACCCGGCGGCGCCTCACCACCAGGCTGTCCACCGCCCACATCACCACCATCGACACCCCCACCAGCGGGAACATCACCCCCAGCACCAGCATCACCGCCACCGCCGCCTTCCAGCGCGGCAGGTCATGGCGCAGCGGCGGTACGCCCAGGCCGCCCTCGGGCCGGCGTTTCCACCACATCACCAGCCCGCTCACCGAGCCCAGCAGGATCATCAGGCACACCAGCAGGATGATGACCTGGTTGACCACGCCAAACATCCTGCCTTCATGCAGCATCACCCCCAGTTCGGTGGCGCGGGCGACCGGGCTGTAGTCCTGCCAGCGCACGTCGGCCAACACCTTGCCGGTGTACTGGTCGACATGCAGGGTGGCGTCATTGCGCGGGTCGTCGGCGAACACGGCGACGGTGAACACCCCATCGGCGGTGGTGGGCAGGGTAATGCTGTAGCCCGGCTCGACCTGCCGCGCGGTGGCGATGTCTTCGACCTGCTGCAGGCTTACCTGCGGCGCTGCCGGTTTGGCCGACATCATGTGGTGCCCGGCGTGTTCGGCATGCGCGCCAGACTGCGGCATGGGCGTATTTTCCATGGCCCACGGCACGGTCTGGCGGTGCGCGTCGTTCAGTTCGCCTGCCTGCTGGTCCGACTTGGGCACGTTGGTCCACATGGACGCCGGGAAGCGGTTCCACAGCTCGGCGTACTGCTTGCCCCACAGGCCGGTCCAGGTCATGCCGCTGAGCAGCATCAACAGCAGCAAGGCCGAACCCCAGAACCCGGTTACCGCATGCAGGTCGCGCCACAGCAGGCGGCCACGTGCCGACAGCCGGGGCCACACTACCCCGGCGCCGGTGCGCCCGCGTGGCCACCACAGGTACAGGCCCGACACCACCAGCACGATGCCCCAGCCGGCAGCCAGTTCCACCAGGCGGTCACCGACGGTGCCGACCATCAGTTCGCCATGCAGGGCACGGGCGATGGCCTGCAGGTTCAGCTTGCCGTCCTGTTCGCCGAGGACCTTGCCGCTGTAAGGGTCAACGAAGACGTTCAATTCCCGCCCGCCGTCATGCACCACGAACTGCGCGCTGCGCTCGGCATTCAACGGCGGCAGGTATTGGCCCACGTGGCCCTTGGGGTAGGCCTGGTGCACCTCGGCCAGCAACGTATCGGCGGCCTGGCGATGATGGCCGGCTTCGACCACCATCAGGTCGCGGTACAGCACTGGGTCGAGTTGCGGCTTGAACAGGTAGATGATCCCGGTGATGGCCAGCAGGATCATGAAGGGGGCCACGAACAGCCCCGCATAAAAGTGCCAACGCCAGGCCAGGTTATAGAAACTGATGCGTGTTCCTCTCATGGGAACCTCCTTTTGACCCGCAGATGGGCGCAACCGAAGCTGCGCCCGTGGTTAGTGTCAGAAGCTGAAATCGACCTTGGTCCAGAACGTCCTGCCTGGCTCGTTGACCGGCTGTGGGTCGCTTGCCGGGTAGCCGAACCCGGCGTTCCCGGCCAGGTTCAGGTGCTCGGCGTATGCCTTGCCGAACAGGTTGTCGACCCCGGCGCTGAGCTTGAGGTTGGTGTTGACCTTGTAGGCGCCGTTGAGCGAGAACACGCCGAAGCCGGCGCTTTTTTCGTAGTCCTTGCCGACCACGTTGCCCTGGTTCTCGGCGATGCGGTTCTGCGCCGCCACCAGCCGCCACAGCGCACCGACGCTCCACACATCACGGCTGTAGGTCAGGCCCAGGCGGCTTTCCAGCGGGGGCATCTGTGGCAGCGCCTTGCCGTCACTGCTGTTCTTGCCCCACGCGTACGCCAGGCTGGCATCGGCCTTCCAGTGCTCGGTCAGCTGGTAGGCCGCGCCCAGTTCGCCACCCATGATACGCGCATCGACATTCTGGGCCTGCGAGGTGCTCATGCCCATCATGCCGGGGCGGTAGTCGAACAGGATGTAGTCACGGATCTGCCCGACATAACCCGAGGCCCAGGCTTCCAGGCGTTCGCTACGGTACTGGATGCCGAAGTCCAGCTGGGTGGTCTTCTCGGGCTTGATGCCGTCGAAAGCGTTGGCCGCACCGGGCGGTGCCAGCTTGGGCGAAAACAGCTCCCAGTAGTCGGGGAAGCGCTGGGCATGGCCCAGGCCAATGTAAGTGGTGGCCGGCAGGCCTGCCAGGTCATGTTCGTAGCGCACGAAGCCGCTGGGCAGGGTGGCCGCGCGGGTGTCGCCCTGGGTGGCGCTGCCTTGGCGGAAGTCGCGGGCCGAGGCGCGGTCCAGGCGGGCACCGCTGACCAGGCGGTCCTCACCCGTGGCGTACCAGGTCAGTTCGCTGAAGGCACCGTAGTTGTGGAAGTCGGCGTCCTTGGTCCAGGCCTGGCCCTTGTGCGCGTCCACGCCCATGCCGCCACGCTGGCGGTGCTCGTTGGTTTGCGCGTCGAGGCCGCTGATCAGTTGTACGTCGGCCCAGCGCCAGGTGGCCTTGATGCGTGCGCCCAGGGTGCGGCGGTCTACGTTGCTGACCATGGGCATGCCCATCATGCCGCTGCCCGAGGGCGTGCGCAGGCTGTAGTTGTCCATCACGTGGTCGGCGTAGTTGTAGTAGACCTGCGCTTCAAGCTTGTCCAGCACCTCGCCGAGGTTGGACTTTTCAAAGCGCAGGCCCAGGCTTTCGCGCTTGAACTGCGAGCCGTCCATGCCACGCCCGGCGTAGCGGGCTTCACCATCGCCCTTGCCGGCGGTCAGCTCCAGCAGGGTGTCCTGGTCGGGCGTCCAGCCCAGTGCGACATCGCCGTTCCACTTGTCCCAGCGTGACGGCACGGTGTCGTTGTTACCGTCGTGATAGTCGTCCGAGCGCGACTGGTTGCCGACGAACCGTGCATAGGCCTGGCTGTTCCCGGCAGCGGCATCCAGCACTTTGTCGAAACGGCCATTGGAGCCGGCCAGCAGGCTGGCATTGACCCGGCTGCCGAGGCTGCCGAACTGCTCGGGTTCGCGTTCGAACAGTATCGTGCCCGCCGAACCGCCTGGGCCCCAGATCACGCTCTGCGGGCCCTTGATAACGGTCAGCCGGTCATAGGTTTCGGGGGAAATGTAGGAGGTCGGCGCATCCATGCGGTTAGGGCAGGCGCCAAGCATCAGCCCGCCATTGGTGAGGATGTTCAGGCGCGAGCCGAACATGCCGCGCAGGACCGGGTCGCCGTTGGTACCGCCGGCGCGGATCGCCGAGAAACCGGGAATGGTTTTCAGGTAGTCGGCGCCATCGCTGGCCGGCACCGGCTGGCGTGGGTCTTTCGGGTTGGTGACCACGGTCAACGGCGAACTCGGTGCCACGGCGGTGACGACCGTCGGGCTCAGCTCGGCGGCCAGGGCTACCGGCGCAAGCAGCGAGCCGCACAGTGCGGCGATGGTCCCACGCAGGGACAAGGCAAAAACAGGGGTGCAGCCAGACATAATGATTCCAGTCGATCAGTCATGAGGTAGCGCGAAGCCCGCTGGCTTCGTGCACAAAATGTGGGTTCAGGCGCTGATCGAGGAAGGCGGTGCACGGCTGCGCGCACCGGGGAATACAGCCTGCCGGGCATGGCCCTGGTGCGTGGGTGCAATCAGGTGGCTGGTGGGGACGACGCTGCCGGCGCTGAGTGGGCTAAGGGCCTGGGGCAGGGCCGGGCAGTTGAACAACAGGCTGCAGTAGCCGCACTTTTCCCACATCACATGCAGCTGGCCGTCGCTGCCGTGGCCGTGATGGCTGTCGCCAGCGTGCTGATGGGCAGCCGGCATGGGCATGTCCATCGGCATGCCCATGCCGGCGTGGTGGTTCATCGGCATCGCCTGGGAAATCAGCGGGCCGATGAAGATCATCCACATGGCGAACAGGCTCAGCCATCCGCCACCGGCGCGCCTGCGGTCAGGGCGGGTGGTACGGCGCATGCGGGGGTAGGGCAGGCTCATGGCCAGCGCCTGTCAGCTGCGGTCAGTGTGCGTGTTCGTGCGCTTGCGGCTGGTTCGCTGGCGCTTGCTTCTGCACGGCCACTTCGACGGTGACATCGCCGGCCTTCTCGAAGTGCAAGGTCAACGGGAAGCGCTTGCCATCGACCAGCAGGCTGCGATCCTTGGGCTGCATCAGCATCACGTGGTAGGCACTGGGGGCGAAGGTCAGGTCCTTGCCGGCGGGCACCACCACACTGGGTACCTGTTGCATTTTCATGGCGCCGTTGGCGCTCATGGCATGTTCGTGCAGTTGCGCATCATCGCTGATCGGGCTGTCGACGCTGAGCAGGCGGTCGTCGGCCTGGCCGTTGTTGTGCACCACGAAATACGCCGCCACGTTGGGCGCATTGGGTGGCAACTGCAGCGACCAGGGGTGGGCAATGTGCAGGTCACCCACGCTGTATTCGTGGGCGTTGGCGAAAGCGCCAGGCAGCATCAGGGCGGCCAGGACGAGGGCGTGCTTGAGCATGGTGAATCTCCGTTCTGTTTCAGGTTCAGGCAGACAACGACGGAACTCAGGCCAGCGGAGAGGCACGGGGGTTTAACGCAGGCCAGAGCTGGCGCGGCGTGGGTTGGTAGTCAGCCGGTGGCGGCAACAGCCCGGCGAACAGTGTCGGCGGGTTGTGCAATTGCGGCGGGTATGCGGGCAGGGCCAACAGCGGCGCGGCGCCAGAGCAGCACCAGCAGTTCATCAAGGCGGCGCTGTCGTCGCTTTGCGGCCCCAGGTCGATCTTGGCCAGTGCCTGGACATCGACCTTGGCCTTGTTGGCCATGCTGGAACAGAAGGCCCCCCACAGCAGCTGCTCGGCCGGGCCCTTGGGCGCGGCAGAGGACAGCGGCATGGCCAGCAGGTTGAACAGCACTGCAAGGCAGGCTATCCAGGCGATGTGCCGACGTGGGGGCATGGAGAGATCCGGTCAGGAATCGTGGTGGGTATTGTAAGGCGGAGTATAGGTAAATACGCGGGGTGCGGTGAAGTGACGCAGCGCGTGGTGCTATCAAGCCTTGCCACGCCCCATCAGCCCACGCACGGTTTCCTGCAGGTCCGCCGGCAACACCACCACCTTGGCATTGTTGCTCCCGGCCAGGTTTTCCATCGCCCCGACATAGCGCTCACCCAGCAGGTACATGGCCGGCACGGTTTCGTTGCCCACGGCTTCCTTGACCAACGAAATAGCCCGGGCCGAAGCCTCGGCCAGGCTGATTTGCGCTTCGGCGTCCAGCCTGGCGGCTTGCAGGCGCGCTTCGGCTTCCAGGATGGCCGCCTGCTTGGCGCCTTCGGCACGGGTCACATCGGCCTTGCGCTCCCGTTCGGCGGCAGCCTGGCGCTCCATGGCCAGTTGCATGTTTTCCGACGGTTTGATGTCCTGGATTTCCACCGAACGCACGGTCACGCCCCAGTCTTCGGTCTGCTCGGACATCGCCTCGCGCAGGCGTGCCTTGATCTGCTCGCGGCTGGACAGCGCTTCGTCCAGGTCCATGGCACCGACGATCGCGCGCAGCGAGGTCATGGTCAGGCTGGTGACGGCGAAGGAGAAGTTCTGTACGCCATACGAGGCTTTCTGCGGGTCGACCACCTTGGCGAAGCACAGGGCGTTGGCGACGATCACCGCGTTGTCCTTGGTGATGATTTCCTGCTCCTGCACATCGAGGATGATGTCCTTGGTGGGCAGGCGGTAGGCGACCACGTCCATGTACGGGATGACGATGTTCAGGCCGGGCTTGAGGGTGCTGTGGTAGCGGCCCAGGCGCTCGACGATCCATTCCTCGCCCTGGGGCACGATGCGAACCCCCTTGAACACGGTGATCAGAACGAACAGCGCGATGGCGCCAACGACGATGAGGCTGGTCATGATGCAAAATTCCTTTTTGTGCGGTTTCAGGCCCGGATGACGCGGGCGGTATTGCCCTCGATGGCGGTCAGGCGCACCCGCTCGCCGGCGGCGATTTCGCTGTCGGCGATGCAGGTCCATTCTTCATTGCCGAGGATCGGCTTCTGGAAGCGCACGCGGCCCTTGTGGAACTCCGACACCGCGGCGGTCAGCAGGCCCACTTCGCCGATCACGCTGTCGGCGGTCCAGCGCACATCCGGCTGCTTGCGCCGGAACAGCTTGAACCACAGCGCGGTGGTGGCCGATGACAGCACCACCCACAGCAGTACCTGCATGTCCAGGGCCAGGCTGGGCGCGGCCAGGGCAACCAGCGCGACCAGCACGGCACCGATGCCGAACCAGAGGATGAAGAATGTCGGCAGGACCAGTTCCAACAGGATCAGCCCGATGCCGAACAGCAGCCAGATCCACCATTGCATTTCCATATGGGTTGCGCCTTCCAGGGGGAGGTGCTGAGTGTAAGGCAGCGGGGCGCTACTGGGCCACTTGCAGGGCGTACGGAAAAATCCGAAAAAGCTGTCAGTGCACGCCCAGCGCGGCCAGCAGTGCCAACGGCGTGTCGAATGCGCGGTCCACCGCTGGCAACGCCGGGCGTTTCAGGACCAGCACCGGCACCCCCAGCTCACGCGCCACTTCCAGTTTGGGTTCGGTCGCCACGCTGCCGCTGTTCTTGCTGATCAACACGTCGATGCTGCGCCGCTGGAACAATGCCCGTTCATCCTCGAGAACAAACGGCCCGCGCGCACCGATCACCTCGCAGCGCTCATTGCCGGGGCAGGCCTCCAGTGCCCGCAAGGTCCAGAACTGCTGTGGCGGAATTGCGTCCAGGTGCTGCAGCGGCTCACGGCCCAGCGTGAACAGCGGCCGGCGAAACGGCTGCAGTGCTGCGATCAAGTGCGCCCAGTCTGCCACTTCGCGCCAGTCATCCCCCTTTTGCGCCTGCCAGGCCGGGCGGCGCAGGGCCCAACAGGGGATGCCGGCGCTGCGTGCGGCCTGGGCGGCATTGCCGCTGATCTGTGCTGCATAGGGGTGGGTGGCGTCGATCAGGAGGGTAATGCCCGACTCGCGCAAGTAGCGCGCCAGGCCTTCGGCGCCACCGAAGCCACCGACCCGCACCTGGCATTGCAGGTCCTGCGGCACACGGCCGATACCGGCCAGGCTGTAGACATGCTGCGGGCCGAGGCGGCGGGCGATGGCCAGGGCCTCGGTGATGCCACCCAGCAGCAGGATACGGGCGGTCATGCCACGCCAGCCTTGCCGACAATGCCGCCCTGGCGGTCGATGGCGAACACTTCCACCTGCACTGCCGCCGGCACAACGCTGCGGGCAAACGCCAGGGCATGGGCGCACACCGCATCACCCAGCGCGATACCGGCCGCATGCGCCAGTGCGAGAGCCTGCTGGCTGGTATTGGCGTCGATGATCGCGGCTTGCAGGGCTGTGTCAGCACCGATCGCCGCTGCCCAGCCGGCCAGCTGCGGCAGGTCGATGCTGGAATGGCGGCTGTGCAGGTCCATGTGCCCGGCAGCCAGCTTGCTGATCTTGCCAAAGCCGCCGCACAAGGTCAGGCGCGGCACCGGCACCTTGCGCAGGTGCTTGAGCACCGCGCCGACGAAGTCGCCCATTTCGATCAGGGCGATTTCCGGCAGGCCGTAGACACGGCGCATGGTGTCTTCACTGGCGTTGCCGGTGCAGGCGGCGATGTGGGTGTAGCCGTTGGTGTGAGCTACGTCGATGCCCTGGTGGATCGAGGCGATATAGGCGGCGCAGGAGAATGGCCGCACGATACCGCTGGTGCCGAGGATCGACAGGCCGCCGAGGATGCCCAGGCGCGGATTCATGGTCTTCAGCGCCAACTGTTCACCACCCTGCACGTTGACCGTGACCTCGAAGCCGCCAGGGTGGCCACACTCATCGGCCAGGCGCTGCAGGTGCTCGCTGATCATGCGCCGGGGCACCGGGTTGATGGCAGGTTCACCGACCGCCAGCACCAGCCCCGGGCGGGTCACGGTGCCGACGCCGCTGCCAGCGACAAAACGCACCCCCGGTTCGCCCAGCAGGCGCACCCGGGTGTACAGCAGCGCACCATGAGTCACGTCGGGATCATCGCCGGCATCCTTGACGGTCCCGGCTTCGGCGCATTCGCCCACCAGGCGACAGAATTCCAGGCGCATCTGCACCACCTTGCCTTTGGGCAGGGTGATAGCCACGGCGTCGTCACGCTGCCCGGTGAGCAACAGCTTGGCTGCCGCCAGGCTGGTGGCGGTGGCGCAACTGCCGGTGGTCAGGCCGCTGCGCAGTGGGGCGGGCTGTTCGCGGGTTTCTTCACGCATCGACGGGTTTCTGCACTTCCAGCAGGGTGATCGGCAGCGCCTGGCGCCAGGTGTCGAACGCGCCCAGTGGCTGGGCATGGGCGACATGCACGCGGGTCAGTTCGCCGCCGTGCTGTTGGCGAAAATGCGCCAAGGCCAGTTCGCTTTGCAGGGTCACCGCATTGGCCACCAGGCGCCCGCCAGGGCGCAGGCTGGCCCAGCACAGGTCGAGCACCCCTTCGCGGGTGACGCCGCCGCCGATGAAAATGGCATCGGGCGGCTCCAGCCCATGCAACGCTGCCGGCGCCTTGCCGCGAACCAGCTGCAGGCCGGGAACACCCAGCGCATCGCGGTTATGTTCGATGAAGCCCTGGCGGCCTTCGTCGGCCTCGATGGCCAGGGCGCGGCAGGCCGGGTGGGCGCGCATCCATTCGATACCGATCGAGCCGCAGCCAGCACCCACGTCCCACAGCAGTTCGCCTGGCTGCGGTGCCAGGCGCGCCAGGGTCATGGCGCGGACATCGCGCTTGGTCAGCTGGCCGTCGTGGCGAAAGGCGCTGTCGGGCAGCCCGGCCAGGCGATGGTGACGGGGGGCGTGGGGCGTGGCCTGGCAATCGATGGCCACCAGGTTGAGCGCAGCGATATCGGTGTGCGGCCAGTCCTGGGCAGTGCCGACCAGCGTGCGTTCGGCTTCGCCACCGAGGTGCTCGAACACCTGCAGGCGGCTGGGCCCGAAGCCACGTTCGCAGAGCAGTGCAGCGATGGCCGCCGGGCTGTCGCCATCGTTGCTCAGCACCAGCAGGCGCAGGCCGCTGTACAGGTGGGCGTTGAGGGCAGCCAGCGGCCGCGCCACCAGTGACACCACGTGCAGGTCCTGCAGTGGCCAGCCCAGGCGGGCCGCTGCCAGGGCGCAGGAGGAGGGCATCGACAGCACGCGCATTTCGGCCGCGGGCACCAGGCGCGCCAGGCTGGCCCCGACGCCGTAGAACATGGGGTCGCCGCTGGCCAGCACGCACACCGGCTCGCCACGCAGGGCCAGTACCGGGTTCAGCGAGAATGGGCTGGGCCAGGGCAGTTGTTCAGCGCGCGTGCAGTGCGGCAGCAGGGCCAGCTGGCGGGGGCTGCCGACAATCTTCGTGGCACCCAGCAGGGCGCGCCTGGCTTGTTTGCCCAAGCCAGGGAAGCCGTCTTCGCCGATGCCTACTACTGTCAGCCAGGGTGTCATTCATACCTCTTAAAGATTCTGGGGCGCACAGCGCCCCAGAATTTCTGCTCAAACCCGAATGATGCTCGACCACCGGCTTTTCATGCCGCCGGCCAAAGCAGGCATAATACCGCGCCTTCTACACTCAAGCGCACTTTCACAGATTGCCGGATACTCCATTGACCCAGGCCGATGCCCCCGCTGTTACCCCACGTCCCTCGGCTTGCCCGGGGTTGTGGCGCATCGTCAGTGCCCGCGATGGCGGTATCTGCCGGATCAAACTACCGGGCGGCCTGCTGCTGGCCGACCAGGCCGATGCGGTAGCGGCCGCTGCCGAGCGTTTCGCCGGCGGCGTGATCGAGGCCACCAACCGCGGCAACCTGCAGATCCGCGGCATCGGCAATGCACACCACGCCCTGGTCGAGACCTTGCTCGCGGCAGGCCTGGGCCCGCGCGATGCGGCAGGCGACGATGTACGCAACCTGATGCTCAGCCCGCTGGCCGGGCATGATCCGGCCATGCTGCTGGATGCACGGCCCCTGGCCGGGCAGATTCTAGACCTGCTCGAAAGCACCCCGCGCTTCCACCAGTTGTCAGCCAAGTTCGCCGTGCAGCTCGATGCCGGCGAAGCCCTGGCCATGCTCGAACACCCTCACGACCTGTGGTTGTCGGCCTTGCGCCTGGGCCAGCAAACCTGGCTGGCTTTCGGCCTGGCGGGTTGCCCGGCAGATGGCCAAGTGCTGGGTGCGGTTCCGCTGGCCGATGGCCTGGCCTTGGTGCGTGCCGTGCTCGACCGTTTCCTCGACCTGGCCAGCCCCGCGCATTCGCGCATGCGCCAGCTGCTGGAAGCCTGCCCGGCCGGCGAGTTTGTCGAAGGCCTGCCTCTGGATATCCGCCGCGACGCTGCCGTGCTCGGCTGGCGCCGGCACCAGCCTGCTCCCGTGTGGTTGGGCAAGCTGCCCCAGGCCCGCGGCCTGGCCCTTGGCGTTGCCCCGGCGCAGGGCCGCCTGACCCCGGCCATGCTGCGCGGCGTCGCCCAGGTCTGCCGTGAGCTGGGCGACGGCAGCCTGCGCCTGAGCCCATGGCAAAGCCTGGTGCTGACCAACTTGCCGGCGCAGCACATCGAGCAGGCCCAGGCCGGGTTGTCTGCCCTGGGCCTGCTTTGCCACGTGGATGAGCCGCTGGCACGTATCAGCGCCTGCACCGGCAGTAGCGGCTGCGCCAAGGCCCTGGGCGAGACCAAGGGCGATGCCGTGGCCCTGGCCGCGCTGCTCGGCCCTGGCGCCCCGGGCAGCGTGCACCTGTCTGGCTGCCCCCGTTCCTGCGCCGTGGCCTACGTTGCCCCGGCCACCCTGTTGGCCCGTTCACCGGGCCGTTATGACCTGTACCTGCGTGACGCGTGCCAGCCAGGCTTTGGCGCCCTGCGCGGCACCGACCTTACCTTGAATGAAGCAGGCGCCATGCTCGACCTGCCGACGGAGCACCTTGATGATTGACTACATCCGCGATGGTCAGGAGATCTATCGCAATTCCTTCCGGATCATCCGCGAGGAAGCCCGGCTCGAGCGGATCCCCGCAGACCTCGAAAAGCTCGCCGTGCGGGTGATCCACGCCTGTGGCATGGTCGAAGCCATCGATGGCCTGCAGTTCTCTGCAGGTGCTGGCCATGCCGGGCGCGAAGCGCTGCGCAACGGCGCACCGATCCTGTGCGATGCGCACATGGTCGCCGAGGGCATCACCCGGGCCCGCCTGCCAGTCGACAACCAGGTCATCTGCACCCTGCGTGACCCCAGCGTGCCTGACCTGGCCAAAGAGGCCGGCAACACCCGCTCGGCCGTGGCCCTGGAGTTGTGGCGCCCGCACCTGGAGGGCAGCGTGGTGGTCATCGGCAACGCCCCCACCGCCCTGTTCTACCTGCTGGAAATGCTCGACGCCGGTGCGCCCAAGCCGGCGCTGATCCTCGGCTTCCCGGTCGGCTTCGTCGGTGCTGCCGAGTCCAAGGCGATGCTCGCTGCCGACAGCCGCGGCGTGCCGTTCGTGATCATGCAAGGCCGCCTGGGCGGCAGCGCAATGGCCGCTGCCGCGGTCAACGCCCTGGCCACGGAGGTGGAATGATGGCGCCGCGTGGACGACTGCTGGGCCTGGGCGTAGGCCCCGGCGACCCCGAGCTGATCACCGTCAAGGCCCTGCGCCTGCTGCGCGAGGCCCCGGTGGTCGGCTACTTCGTGGCCAAGGGCAAGCGTGGCAATGCCTTCGGCATCATCGAGGCGCACCTGCAGCCTGCCCAGACCCTGCTGCCGCTGGTCTACCCGGTGACCACCGAAGCCCTGCCGGCGCCTTTGTCCTATGAACAGGTCATCAGCGACTTCTACGACGAAGCCAGCGTGCAAGTGGCCGAGCACCTGGATGCCGGTCGGGACGTGGCGGTGATCTGCGAAGGCGACCCGTTTTTCTACGGCTCGTACATGTACCTGCACGACCGCCTGGCACAGCGTTATGAGGCCGAGGTGATTCCTGGCGTGTGCTCCATGCTGGGGGGCGCTTCGGTGCTGGGCGCGCCCTTGGTGTACCGCAACCAGAGTTTGTCCGTGCTGTCGGGGGTGTTGCCGGCCGATGAGCTGAAGCGCCGCCTGGCCGACGCCGATGCGGCGGTGATCATGAAGCTCGGCCGCAACTTCCCCAAGGTCCGCGACGTGCTGGCTGAGCTAGGCCTGGACGGGCGCGCGCTGTACGTGGAACGGGCGACCATGGCCAACCAGAAAATCGTGCCGCTGGACCAGGTCGACCCGCTGTCGTCGCCGTACTTTTCGCTGATCATCGTGCCGGGGGAAAAATGGCAGGGCTGATCATGAACCCGGCACCGGCCATCGTCATTCTCGGGCCAGGCAGCCTGTTGACGGCACAGCGCATCCAGCAGTGTTATCCACAGGCCTTGATCCATGGCCTGCAGGGCCGCGTGGAGGGCGCCGACTGCTACTACAGTGCCTTTGGCGACACCCTGCGGGCGCTGTACCAGCAAGCCACCCCGATCATTGCGCTGTGCGCAGCCGGTATCGTCATTCGCAGCCTGGCGCCCCTGCTCAACGAGAAGGGCAGCGAACCGCCGGTGCTGGCCGTGGCTGAAGATGGCAGTGCGGTGGTGCCATTGCTCGGTGGCCTGGGCGGGGTGAACGTGATGGCGCGGGAAATCGGCGCGGCGCTGGGTGTTGCCGCCGCCATCACGACCAGCGGCGAACTGCGTTTCGGCACCTGCCTGCTGAACCCGCCGCAAGGCTATGCCCTGGCCGATGTCGAGCAAGGCAAGCGCTTTGTTTCCGACCTGCTGGCTGGCGAGTCGGTGCGGGTCGAGGGGCATGCGCCCTGGTTGCAGCAGGCGCAATTGCCCGCCAGCGAGGTGGCCCGGCGCACCATTCATGTGGGGCACCTGGCGCGCCCTGCCAGCCGCGACGAGTTGCTGATCCACCCGCGCTCGGTGGTCGTGGGGGTTGCAAGCGGCGCGCTGCACACTATCCGTGCTGTCTTGCAGCAGGCCGGCATCGCCGAGCCAGCTGTGGCCTGTGTGTTGGCGGGCGAGCACGCCATGGCCGACACCACCCTGCACGAAGCGGCGCAGGCTTTGGGGGTTGCCCTGCGCTTCGCGGCCCAGCCAGGCGATGTTGCCAGCATGCTGGCGGCGGCATTGCCCGGTGCTCAACTGATCGGGCAGGGCGACGTGGTCATCGCGGTGGCACCCGCCCCGGTCGAGGTGGAGCGGCTGGGCCGCCGCCGCGGCCGTTTGGCCGTTATCGGCCTGGGGCCGGGCGCTGCCGAGCTGATGGTGCCAGCGGTCAAGGCGGAATTGGCCCGGGCGCAGGACGTGCTTGGCTATGAAACCTATGTGCGCATGGCCGGGCCGTTCCGTAGCGACCAGGTGCTGCACTGCACCGACAACCGCGAAGAGATGCAGCGCGCCAGGCATGCTTTCGAGCTGGCGGCCCAAGGCCGTTCGGTGGTGGTGGTGTCGTCGGGCGACCCGGGGGTATTCGCCATGGCGGCGGCAGTGCTCGAAGCGCTGCACGCGTCGACCGACCCGGCGTGGCACCGGGTCGACCTGGAGATCCTGCCGGGGGTATCCGCCTCGCTGGCGACCGCTGCCCAGGCAGGTGCCCCGCTGGGCCATGACTTCTGCGTGATGTCGCTGTCGGACAACCTCAAACCCTGGTCGATCATCGAGAAGCGCCTGGACCTGGCCGCCCAGGCTGACCTGGTGTTGGCATTCTACAACCCGATTTCCCGCTCGAGGCCGCATCAGCTCGGCGTGGCGCTCGAAGTGGTTCGGCGGCACCGTGCTGGCAACACGCCTGTAGTCCTGGGGCGTGATATCGGTAGGCCAGGGCAGACGCTCAAGGTAGTCACATTGGCCGAGCTGCTGCCAGAAATGGTCGACATGCGCACCATGGTGCTGGTGGGCTCCTCCACAACCTGCGTGTTTCCTCGCCTAACGGGTGGGGTGTGGGCCTACACGCCACGTTGGTACCCTTCGGCCAGCTAGCTGCCGCGGAAACCCTTCAGCGCGCTGTCTTGCGAGCGCGCTGGCTAAGGTGGCTGCCCCTGATTCAGGGGTAACCACCAAGGAGTTTCCCGATGTCTGAAACACAAGCCACCACCCGCGACGCCGCCGTCCTGGTCGAAGGCAACCTGCTTGCCTGTGGCGCGGGTATGTCCGTGCAAAGCCGCCATGACTGCAAGAATGCATACCACTTTGCCACCTTGGTGGCGGACAAAGCCTTCGATGCCGAAAAGCAGAGCAGGGAGTGGTATGACAAGCTAATCGATGTGATGCGTGACCTGGGCTTCACCATCCCCAAGCGCAGCTTCGAGCAGGAAACATCGGCTGAGCTGTCGGTCACCGTCGGCGCCATTGCTGTACGTGCTATTGCCGTTGCCGGCAACGCAATGTTGGGCGGCACCCAACTGGGCAGCCTGGCCAAAAAGGCCTTCGACAAGATGGCCACCGTCGAGAGCGACGCCAAAGTGCTCGACCACAAGCGCAAGAACAAGACCCGGGGCATGGTCGGCCTGGCTGCGTGCATCGAGACCGAGCAAGGTGATGTGGTCATGGTGATCAGCTGCATCCAGGCGTCTGCCCCGCAGCTGGACGACGACGTGCTGGGCATCCAGTGGAAGCTGAACAAGAGCCGCTACTACGCCGGTACGGCGGTGCTCACCCTCAACAACTTCGTCTACGACAAAGTGCGCGAAACCGTGGAAAACAAACTGGGCGTGCGCAGCGTCGAGAACGTTCTGCAGTACGACATCTGATTGCCTGGCGGCATTTCGCCGATGCCGCCTTTTCGACTCTCCTTGAAATGAGGCAACACACATGGATAAAGCATCCGAGCAACTGATGCTGATCGGTGGCACGGCGTTGGTTTACCCGCAGAGGGCGGGCGAAATACTGCGCCAGGCCGCTTTCGACTCGATACTGTACGCCCAGCTCGTGGCCAACAAGCACGCCGGGTCGCGTTTCGAGCAGTATGACGCCTGGTACGCGGCCAACCGCGAGGCATTTCGCCAATTGGGCTGGATCAAGCTGGCCAGCACCCACGACCTCAAACAGCTGGGGCAACCCGTTCGCAGCACCCAGCCCCAGCCGCTGGAAGCCTGGTTGAAAATGCGCGCGATCAGCCCCGAAGCCCTGCTGAGCACGGTAAGGGCAGGCCTGCGCCGCTCTGCCCAGGGTGTTGGCCATTTGCTGAAGTTCAGCGCCCAGGAGCAGGGCCAGCGCTCCAGACTGGTCGTGGAGGTGGGGCTGCTGAAAGCCGGGCCAACCCTCGATCTTTGCAGCATCACGCTGCAGGTCGACGAGCGTATTTCTGCCGTGCCCTTGGATGTGCTGCTGAGCGAGCAGGTACTCAGGGGCGAAGCCGAGTTCGATGGTATTTCCCTGGCACTGGATAACGGGCGCTTCGAGCACCAGCGCACTGCACTGCAGGCGCTGATGGAGGACAAGAATGCCCAGGGTGACTACCGCTTCGACCCTTATGCGCCAGTAGTGGGGGCAACACTATGACTGAGGTTGCCCCTGCGGTAATCGGTGCCGGTATCGTCTCGTTCTTGCCAGGAATGGACGCAGCCCAGGCGGGCAAGGTGAAGCTGGCCCTGGCGATGGCCGAGCGGGCCACGGAAACAGCCTATAGGGAGGGCTTGATCCAGGACTGGTTTACCTACTACCGCAACCAGCTCAAGTTCATGGGCTGGGACTCGGTGTCTCCCGAGCAGGCGCATTGTCCCGACCCGCGCCGTGCCAAACAGACCGATCAGGTTCTGGAAACCATCGCTGACAAGGCGGGGGAGCGCTATGCAACGGCGACCGGGCTCTCCATCCGGAAACTGTTGAGGCAGCCCTCGGTGCTGCGTGAGCTGGAACGGTGTGCATACGAGCGCCAGCATTTCCAGTTACTGCCATGTGCGCCCGCCGGTGCTGGCCGGGTCGACATGGTGCTTTACCATGAGGTCGACAGCCACGCGGCATTCAAGGCTGGCTTCCTCAGCCACAAGCGTAGCCACCGGGTGGTGCGGGCGGAACTGGTGCGGTTCAATGTGCTGGCGTTCGAGAACAGCTTCTTGGGCAAAGTGCAGGAGCGGGTGGTGCAAGCCTCGTTGAACCGTATTCTCGAATACGGCCTTTAAGGTGCCAGGTAGCCCTTAATGCCGGTGAAGATGATCTGTGCAGCCAGAGCGCAGACGAACAGGCCCATCAGCCGGCTGACGATCTGCAAGCCCTGGTCACCGAGCAGGCGCTCGATGCGGTGCGACAGGTACAGCACCACACCCACGGTGAAGCTGGCCAAGGCAATGCCGATGATTGCCAGCAACTTGTCGCCCCAGTGCGGTTGGCTGACGCCCATTACCAGCAGGGCGCCGATGGTGCCGGGCCCGACGGTCAACGGGATGGTCAGCGGCACGATGGTGACGTCCTGTTGCACGTTGTCGGCCTGCACCGCGGACTTGCCTTGGGCCATGCCCAGCGCAGAAATGAACAGCACACTGCCTGCGCCGATGCGGAAGGCGTCGGCGGTGATGCCGAAAATACCGAAGATTGCCCGGCCGAACAGGTACAGCAGCACGCTGGCGATGAGCGCGGCAAAGGCTACCTTCCAGGCCAGTTGCTTGCGTTCTTTGCTGGAGTGGCCACGGGTCAGGCTGATGAAGCACGACAGCACGAAGAACGGGCTGTAGAGCACGAGCATTTTCAGGTAGACGCTGAACAACTCATGGAGCATGAGCGCGGGTCCTTGGCAAAGTCGGTTGGCGTGGGCTGGGGCTGTGGTGGGCCTGCGCCGGCAGGTCAGGAAATGTGCGCCGGGTCGGTCGCGGCTTCGCGCTGGCTGGCCCAGTACTGAATCAGTTCGCGCAGTTGCGACAACTCCACCGGCTTGGCCATGTGCCCGTCCATGCCGGCCAGCCGCGCGCGTTCCTTGTGCTCGGCAAGAATATGCGCCGTCAGCGCCACCACCGGGGTGCGCTGGCGCTTGTTGGCGGCTTCCCAGGCGCGCAGCTGCCGGGTGGCCGAGAAACCGTCCAGCACAGGCATTTCACAGTCCATCAAGACCAGGTCGTAATGCCTTTCTTTCATGGCCTGCAGGGCTTCCTCACCATTGCTGGCGGTGTCTGGTTGCAGGTTCAGCTTGCCGAGCATGCCGCGTATCACCTTGGTCGAAATGCTGTTGTCCTCGGCCACCAGTACGCGGAAATCTGCTGGCAAGTCCAATGCCTGCGGGACCCCAGGTGGGCTGGCGGGTAGCGCCTGCTCGCGGCCGCGCTGGGCCAGCTCCTCGGCCAGGGTGGTTTTCAGGGTATAACCGGCCACCGGCTTGGCGAGTATCCGTTTGACCCCGGCGTTACGCGCGATGACTTTGCTGGGCGCGTTGCTGATACCGGTGAGCATGACCACCAGAATGTCGTGGTTCAGGCTGGGGTCTTCCTTGATTTTGGCGGCCAGCTGCATGCCGGTCATGCCGGGCATGTTCTGGTCCAGCAGCACGGCGTCGAAGTAGTCGCGCAGGTGCGCCTTGGTGCGCAACAGGGCCAGGGCCTCCTTGCCTGACGGCACCGCGCTGACATTCATGCCCCAGGCACTGCACTGCTGCACCAGCACTTTGCGGCAGGTATCGTTGTCGTCCACTACCAGCACCCGGGCATCGCGCAGCGGGCCTTCGAGGTCGGCCAGGGGCTGTTCCAGGCGCGAAGGGTCCAGCGGCAGGGTCAGCCAGAGGGTATTGCCCATGCCGGTGCTGCTCTTGATGCCGAATTCACCTTGCATCAGGCCGATCAGTTGCTTGGCGATGACCAGCCCCAGGTGGCCCCCCAGCTTGCTGCTGGAGAGGAAATGGTGGCTGTGCAGTTCGGCCTGCAGCAGGGCCTCGCGGTCTGCGGCCGGCAGCGGCTCGCCACTGTCCTGCACGGCAATGCGCAGGCGTGGCACTTCACCACGCTGATCCAGGGCCACCACCAGCAGGATCTCGCCCTGGTCGGTGTTTTTCAGTGCGTTTTCCAGCAGGCTGGACAACGCCTGGCGCAGCCGCGTGGGGTCACCGCTGATGACCCGCGGCACCTGCGGCTGGGTAAAGCTGATCAGCTCGATGTTCTGCTGTTCGGCCTTGGCGCGGAATATGTTCAGGCAGTCCTCGATCAGCGCGTTGAGGTCGAACTGCACATCATCCAGCTCGATCTGCCGGGACTCGAGCTTGGAAATGTCGAGTATCTCGTTGATCAGGGTCAGCAGTTCGTTGCCCGCGCTGTGGATGGTCTGCACGTAGTCGCGCTGCTTGACCGACAACGGCGTGCCCAGCAACAGCTCGGTCATGCCCAGCACCCCGTTCATCGGGGTGCGGATTTCGTGGCTGATCTTGGCCAGGAACTCGGCTTTGGCGTTGATTTCTGCATCGCTGGCAGCCAGTGCCCGGCTGACGCTGAAGCGCTCTTCACTCATGCGCCGCAGGCGCTCGCTGACCGCCAGGTTGAGCAGCAGGCCGCTGGCCACGGCCAGGCCCAGCAAAATGCTCAGTAGCCATGGCGTGGAAGTGCGGGTAAAGCCGAGCAGGGCCGGCAACAGCACCAGGCCACCCAGGTTGAACAGCACCATTGCCAGGCAGAACAGCCGGGCGGGGGCATAGCCCTTGTACCACTGGTAGCTGCTGACCAGCAGCATGCTCACGGTGCCCAGCGCCATCAGGGCGTAGGTCATCAGGTTGAGGGGCAGGGTATCGACGAACAGCAGCACCAGGCCGCTGAGCCCGACCAGCAGCATTTCACCTTGCAGCAAACGGTTCAGCCGGGGCGAATTGCACGGCGAGAAGAAGTGCTGGGTGAAATACAGCCCGGCCAGCCCCGCCAGTACCAGGGTCAGGTAGGCCGCGGGCGTCTGTGCGCTGTGCCATACATGCCACCACGGGCCGCTGAGGTTCAGCAAGATAAGGCCGCTGAGCAGCATCAGGCCGTGATACAGCGCCAGCACCAGGGAAGTGCTGGAGCGGCTGTAGAGGAAGCGGATCAGGTTGTGCAGGATCAGCATCACCAAACCGCCGAACAGCATGCCGAACAGCAGCGGCTGGCGCTGGTCGGCGGCGGCCTGGGCGGCGGGCTCCAGGCTGATGGCCGGGCGCAGCTGGTGTTCGGACACCAGGCGCAGGTAGATGTCCACCGGTTGCTTGCTGTTGGGCAGGGGGAGTACATGGTCGCTGCCGCGCAGGGTGGGGCTGGCATTGCCGGCCTGGCGCCCGTGGTGCAGCTGACGCAGAAGTTGGTCGCCCTCGAGGGCGTAGAGGTCCAGGCCAGACAGGTCCGGGGCGAAAACCCGCAGCAATTGTTCCTGGTCGCCCGGTTCCAGGCGGTAATGCAGCCACAGGGCTTGTTCTGCCGGTGCGGCATCCAGTTCGGCAAGCATCAGCGGGCTGAACTGGTTACGGTAGCGCTCGGAACGCACGTCGCTCAGTTGCAGGTTGGCCTGTTCATCGAGCAGCACCGACCAGCCCCCGCCATGATCGGCCGCAGCCGGGAACATGCAGAGCAAGGTCAGCAAGCTGACGATAAGAGCTGAGGCAATCCGAAGCCGACGCACTACGAAATCCCTTCTTGGCCGATGTGCCGGGTATCAACTATGCGCGGCGCACCAAGCCGAAGGCAAGGCCCATGGCGGGCCTTGTCGACGAGCCGGGCGCCGGGTGCACAGGGCACCGCGGCGTGCCGGTAGTGGTTACTGCTGGTGTTCACCGCGCTCACGGGCAATGGCCCGGTAGCCGATGTCGGTGCGGTAGAAGCTGCCGTTCCAGCTGACTTCCTTGGCCAGGCGGTAAGCCTGCTGCTGCGCGTCGGCAACGGTGCTGCCCATGGCGGTGGCACACAGCACGCGGCCGCCGTTGGTGACCACCTGGCCATCCTTGAGCGACGTACCGGCATGGAACACCTTGCCTTCGATCTGCGCTGCAGCGTCCAGGCCGTTGATCACGTCGCCCTTGGCGTAGTCGCCCGGGTAACCGCCAGCGGCCAGTACCACGCCCAGGCTCGGGCGTGGATCCCACTGGGCTTCGACCTTGTCCAGCGCCTTGGCGAAGGCCGCTTCTACCAGCAGCACCAGGCTCGACTCCAGGCGCAGCATGACTGGCTGGGTTTCCGGGTCACCGAAGCGGCAGTTGAATTCGATGACCTTGGGGTTGCCCGCCTTGTCGATCATCAGGCCGGCATACAGGAAGCCGGTGTAGACGTTGCCTTCCTCCGCCATGCCGCGCACGGTGGGCCAGATCACCTGGTCCATCACGCGCTGGTGCACGTCGGCGGTAACCACCGGGGCAGGGGAGTAGGCACCCATGCCGCCGGTGTTGGGGCCCGTGTCCTGGTCACCGACGCGTTTGTGATCCTGGCTGGTTGCCATCGGCAGTACGTTGTGGCCATCGACCATGACGATGAAGCTGGCTTCTTCGCCGTCGAGGAACTCCTCGATCACCACACGCGAACCGGCGTCACCGAAGGCGTTGCCAGCCAGCATGTCACGCACGGCGGCTTCGGCTTCTTCCAGGGTCATGGCGACGATCACGCCTTTGCCCGCGGCCAGGCCGTCGGCCTTGATCACGATCGGCGCGCCTTTTTCCTGCAGGTAGGCCAGCGCCGGCTCGATCTCGGTGAAGTTCTGGTAGTCGGCGGTCGGGATCTTGTGGCGTGCCAGGAAGTCCTTGGTGAAGGCCTTGGAGCCTTCCAGCTGGGCCGCGCCCTTGGTTGGGCCGAAGCAGTCCAGGCCGCGGCTGCGGAACAGGTCGACCACACCGATGACCAGCGGCGCTTCCGGGCCGACGATGGTCAGGTCGACGTTCTTCTCGGCGAAGTCGGCCAGTTGCTCCAGGGCGCACACATCGATGGCGACGTTTTCGCACTTGGCTTCGATGGCGGTGCCGGCGTTGCCTGGGGCAACGAAGACTTTTTCTACGCGTGGGTCCTGCGCGACTTTCCAGGCCAGGGCGTGCTCACGGCCGCCGCTGCCGATGATCAAAACTTTCATGTCAAAACCTCGATTCAGGTGACCCCGAGGCGGGCGGGGAACGCTGTGGGAGCGGGCGTGCCCGCGAATGCGGCGGTGAATTCACCATCGTATTCGCGGGCGCGCCCGCTCCCACAGGATCGCCGCTTGCCCGGGGGCCGCGTAATTAGTGGCGGAAGTGACGCATACCGGTGAATACCATCGCGATGCCCGCTTCGTCAGCCGCGGCGATGACTTCTGCATCACGCATCGAACCACCCGGCTGGATCACGGCGCTGATACCCACTTTGGCGGCATTGTCGATGCCGTCACGGAACGGGAAGAACGCATCCGAGGCCATGACCGCGCCCTGTACCTGCAAGCCAGCATGCTCGGCCTTGATGGCGGCGATGCGGGCAGAGTTGACGCGGCTCATCTGGCCAGCGCCCACGCCGATGGTCTGGCGCTGCTTGGCGTAGACAATGGCGTTGGACTTGACGAACTTGGCCACTTTCCAGGCGAATACCAGGTCGTGGATTTCCTGCTCGGTTGGCGCACGTTTGGTAACGATCTTCAGGTCATCGGCAGTGATCATGCCGATATCACGGCTTTGCACCAGCAGGCCGCCGTTGACACGCTTGAAGTCCCAGCCGGCAGCGCGCTCGGCTGGCCACTCGCCGCATTCCAGCAGGCGCACGTTCTGCTTGGCAGCCACTACGTCGCGCGCCGCCTGGGAAATTTTCGGGGCGATGATCACTTCGACGAACTGGCGCTCGACGATGGCCTTGGCGGTTTCGCCGTCCAGTTCACGGTTGAAGGCGATGATGCCGCCGAATGCCGACTCGGTGTCGGTGGCATAGGCCAGGTCGTAGGCCTTGCGGATGCCGCCTTCGTCTTCCGGCACCACGGCCACGCCACACGGGTTGGCGTGCTTGACGATGACGCAGGCCGGCTTGACGAAGCTCTTCACGCACTCCAGCGCGGCGTCGGTGTCGGCCACGTTGTTGAACGACAGTTCCTTGCCTTGCAGCTGCACGGCGGTGGAGATGCTGGCTTCGCCCTTCTTGGCTTCTACGTAGAACGCCGCGCTCTGGTGCGGGTTCTCGCCGTAGCGCATTTCCTGGGCCTTGACGAACTGGCTGTTGAAGGTGCGCGGGAATTCGCTGCGTGCAGCCGTGGACAGGGTCTGCTGGGACTGGTCGATGGTGCCCATGTAGTTGGCGATCATGCCATCGTAGGCGGCGGTGTGCTCGAACGCCTTGAGCATCAGGTCGAAGCGCTGGGCGTAGGTCAGGCCACCGGCCTTGAGGCCTTCGACGATGCCGGCGTAGTCGCTGGCGTTGACCACGATGGCCACGTCCTTGTGGTTCTTGGCTGCCGAACGGACCATGGTCGGGCCGCCGATGTCGATGTTCTCGATGGCGGTCGGCAGGTCACAGCCAGGCTTGGAAATGGTGGCTTCGAACGGGTACAGGTTGACTGCAACCAGATCGATCGGCTTGATGCCGTGCTCGCTCATGATGGCGTCGTCGGTACCGCGACGACCGAGGATGCCGCCGTGGATTTTCGGGTGCAGGGTCTTGACCCGGCCGTCCATCATTTCGGCAAAGCCGGTGTAGTCAGCCACTTCCACCGCGTCAACGCCGTTGTCCTTGAGCAGCTTGTAGGTGCCGCCGGTGGACAGGATCTCGACACCGAGCTGTTGCAGCTCACGGGCGAATTCGAGGATACCGGTCTTGTCGGAGACGCTGATCAGGGCGCGGCGGACTGGCAGGCGGGTAGTCTGGTCGGTCATTTCGGGTTCCAATAACGCGGTGGAGTCAGCAAAAAAGGCGCCTCTGTTCAGGGAGCCGCCTTTTCTGGTTGGGATTCTGTGTTACAGCAAATCGTACTGCTTGAGCTTCTTGCGCAGCGTGCCTCGGTTCAGCCCGAGCATCTCGCTGGCCTTGGTCTGGTTGCCCTTCACGTAGTTCATGACGCTTTCGAGCAGGGGGGCCTCCACTTCGGAGAGCACCAGGTTGTAGACGTCCGTGACGGTCGCGCCTTCCAGATGGGCGAAGTAATTGTGCAGCGCCTTCTCGACGCTGTCGCGAAGGGTCTGGCCCTCTTCGCTCGGCGTGTTCAGGTGCTGTTTCAGGTTGGCGTTGTCGCTCACGGGCGTTGTTCCACTCACAAAATTCTCGGTCATCATCGTCATGCGGCCACCCCTTGTCCGTCCTCTGTCTCAAGGCTCTGTCGACGCTCGCTGAAAAACGCGCGAACGTTGGCGCACTGCGCTTGTGTGTCTTCCAAAGCGTTGAACCGGGAGCGAAACTCCTTGCCGCCGGGTCGTGTTGCCAGGTACCAGCCAACGTGCTTGCGGGCGATACGTACGCCCATCACATCGCCATAGAAGGCATGCAGCGCGGCCAGGTGTTGCAGCAGAATGTGTTCCACTTCGTCCAGCTGCGGCGCCGGCAGGTGTTCGCCGGTGCGCAGGTAATGCTCGATCTCGCGAAAGATCCATGGCCGCCCCTGGGCAGCCCGGCCAATCAGCAGGCCATCGACCCCGGTGGCATCCAGCACCGCCCGGGCCTTTTCGGGCGACGTGATGTCGCCGTTGGCAAAAACCGGGATCGACACCGCCTGCTTGATGGCAGCGATGGTGTCGTATTCGGCTTCGCCGGTGTACAGGTCGGCGCGTGTGCGGCCATGTACCGCCAGCGCCTGGATGCCGGCCTGCTCGGCGATTTTCGCCACGTTCAGGCCGTTCTTGTTCGCCCGGTCCCAACCGGTGCGGATCTTCAGGGTCACCGGAACGTCCACGGCGCCGACCACGGCGTGGAGAATTTCGTGGACCAAGGCTTCATCCTTCAATAAAGCAGAGCCTGCAGCTTTGTTGCAGACTTTTTTTGCCGGGCAGCCCATGTTGATATCGATGATCTGGGCGCCTGCCTCGACATTGGCCCGTGCTGCCGCTGCCATCATCTGCGCATCACCGCCGGCGATTTGCACCGAGCGCGGCTCGGGATCACCCTCATGGATGCGGCGCAGGCTCGACTTGCGGCTGTTCCACAGGTTCATGTCGCTGCTGACCATTTCCGACACGACCATGCCTGCGCCCAAGCGCTGGCAAAGTGTACGGAAAGGCTGGTCCGTGACCCCGGCCATGGGCGCGAGGATCAGGTTGTTGCGTAGCGTGTATTGGCCGATGCGTACCGCCGACATAGGTGATCCCTGTTGTGGGGCCGAATCTTGGAGTTCGAAAAAGGGTTGGCATGATACCCGCTCTCGGTGACCGGATAAAGATGGAGCTGGATAAAATCTGAACAACCGGGGCTGGCGACAAGCGGCAAGTTGCAAGCCACAAGACAAGCAAGCCGACAGCCGGCCTGCTTCGTCTTGAAGCTTGAAGCTTGAAGCTTGAAGCTTGAAGCTTGAAGCTTGAAGCTTGCCGCTTGTCGCTTGTCGCTTATTCCGGCGAGCGGAAGCTCAGGCTGTAATTGACCGCCTTCGGGCCGGGGTCGAGGATGTCCAGGGCTATGTGGATCGGCGTCTGGCTGGGCATTTCGCCACGCCCCGCCAACTCACCCGACAGGTATTCGCTGGGCTTGAAGCGGCGGCTGGCGATCAACTGGCCATTGAGGTCGGCGAAGCGCAGTTCGAGCAAGGGGAATGGCTGGGCAAATGGTGCACGGTTGTAGATGATCGCATCAACGATGAGCGCGCCTTTGAAATCCGGGTGGCTGCGTACCACCAGGTTGCTGCTCTTGATCCGGCCAATGTCGACACGGGTGGGCACCTGGCAGCCGACCAGCGGGCACAGCTGCAGGAACATGGGCCGGTACTGGTCCTGGCGGGCCATTTCGTCGAAGTGGAACCACACGTACTGGAAGGCCAGCAGGCCCGCGGCCAGCAAAGACAGCACGCCCCACAGGATCCGCTTGCCCCAGTTGGGCGCAGGCTTTTCCCAGCCCAGTTGCAGGGGGTCGTCGACCACGTCGACCAGCGGCTCCTTGCGCGGTGTGCGCTCGGGCTTGCCGGCAAGGCCGGGTTCCAGGCGTTCACCGGGCAGCGGTTCGCCAAGCTCGTCGTCACGCGCCGACAGTTGCAGTGGCAGCGGTTCATCGTCGCGCGCGCTCAGGCCTTTTTCCGGGATGTCGTCATCGTCAGTGTGCAGCGGTTCGCCGAGTGTTTCAGGCTCACCGGTTTCGCCAGTGCGCTGCACGGGCGGCTGGTCGTCGAAGTCCAGGTCGAAATTGCTGCCCAGTACGGGCTCGGTGCGCTCGCCAGGGGCAGGCTGCAGGTCTGGCGCCTGTGGCTCTGGCGTCAGCAGCACTGGCGCAGGCTGTGCCTGCAGTGGCGGCTCGAGGGGGTCATCGGTTGCCGTGCCGAACAGGTCGTCCACAGGCTCGTCGGCATGCCCCTCATCGCGCCGCGCTTGCAACCCGTCATCCTGCCGGGCGGCGCGTGCCTGCGCCGGCCCCCCGCGCCGCTCAAGGCGCTCCAGCTCTTTGTCGAGGTCAAGGGCATCGAGCGCCTCGGCGGTGACGGCCCAGTCCTCCCCTGGCGCAGGGGTGGGCGCACTGCTGGCCGCCTTGGGCGGAGCAGGCGTTGCCGCCTCGGCGTCGGGCAGCGCTGGCGCCGCCGGGGCAGCAGGCGCCGCCGGCGCTGGCGCGACGCTGGCAGCGCGGTTCTGCTCCAGCAACTGCTTGGCGGCGTTGAACACCTGCAGGCAATGGCCGCACCGCACCACGCCGCGCGCTACGCTCAGCTGGTGGTGGGTGACGCGAAAGCTGGTCTGGCAATGCGGGCACTGGGTGACGAAACTGTCGGTCATGCGGCAATCCGGGAGCTGTGCAGAAAAGTATTCTAGGCCCGCTTAGCGGCGCCGACCACTGATGCGCACCCAGCCGTCGCGCACGACGATCGGGTCCAGGTCGAAGTCGGCGGCATAGGCTGCGGCCACTTCCTCGCCCTGTTCGGCAAGGATGCCCGACAGTGCCAGGAGGCCACCTGGGCGAACCAGCCCGGACAGCTGCGGGGCCAGCGACACCAGCGGGCCGGCAAGGATGTTGGCGACCAGCACGTCGGCCTGCATCGCCGGCATGTGCTCTGGCAGGTACAGGGCCAGTTTCTCGTCGGCGATGCCATTGCGCTGGGCGTTGTCGCGGGAAGCCTCGATGGCTTGCACGTCGATGTCGGTACCCACCGCCTCACGGGCGCCGAGCAGCAGGGCGGCGATGGCCAGAATGCCCGAGCCGCAACCGAAGTCCAGCACCTGGGTGCCTTCGAGCTGCTGGCCATCGAGCCATTCCAGGCACAGGGCGGTGGTGGGGTGGGTGCCGGTGCCGAAGGCCAGGCCCGGGTCGAGCAGCAGGTTGACCGCGTCTTTCTCGGGGGCGTCATGCCAGCTGGGCACGATCCACAGGCGGCGGCCAAAGCGCATGGGCTGGAAGTTGTCCATCCAGCTGCGTTCCCAGTCCTGGTCCTCGATCACTTCGGCCTGGTGCTCGGGCAGTTCGGCGCCGGTCAGCAGGCGCAGGTGGGCGAACACCTGCTCAGCGTCGGTATCGGCTTCGAACAAGGCCAGCAGGTGGGTGTGCGACCACAGCGGGGTGGTATTGAGGTCGGGTTCGAAGATCGGCTGGTCTTCGGCATCCATGAACGTGACAGAAACGGCGCCTACTTCAAGCAGGGCGTCTTCGTAGGTTTCGGCTTGTTCCGGGCTGATGGCCAGGCGTACTTGCAGCCAGGGCATGGCGGGCACCTTTGGTAAATCGACAGGGGCAGCCCTAGGCTGCGCGAAGGCTGGCAGTTTACGCGAGTGCGCAGGGTTTGTAGAGAAGGCCTGGCACCGGCCTTGTGGGGGCAACTGGCTTGTATTGCCTGGGCGGGCCTCTTCGCCGGCAAGCCAGCTCCTACAGGTACTGCAAGGCTCGAGGCTGATGCGGTCGAGGTAGGAGCGGCCTTGTGTCGCGATAGGGCTGCGCAGCAGCCCCAGGATCTCAACGTCATGCAACCATTGCCGGGGCCGCTTTGCGGCCCAATCGCGACACAAGGCCGCTCCCACAGGGGCGCGGTGCATCAGACAAAGCAGAGCGAAAGCGACTCAGCAATATAAGCAGGCTTCTCTTCACCCTCGATTTCCAGCGTGGCAATCGCCTTGAGCAGCCACTGCCCGGGTCTTTTTTCGGTCACCTCGGCCAGGTCCACTTTCAGCCGCACCTGGCTGTTCACCTTGACCGGCTGGATGAAACGCACGCTGTCCAGCCCATAGTTCACCACCATCTTCATGCCTTGCGGCAGCACCAGGACGTCTTCGATCAGCTTGGGGATCAGTGAAAGGGTCAGAAAGCCATGGGCAATCGTGCTGCCAAACGGGGTTTGCGCGGCCTTTTCCGGGTCGACATGGATGAACTGGAAATCGCCGGTGGCTTCGGCGAACAGGTTGATGCGCTGCTGGTCGATCTTCAGCCAGGCCGAGTGGCCCAGTTCCTTACCAACGTATTGCGAAAGCTCTGTAACCGGTACATAGGGCATCGCGGACTCTCCAGGTTGTCAGTTGGTACGAAAGTGCAAGATCAGCACGCTCGGCCATTGCAGTCAAGTTGTCCGCTTTTCGGCGAATATCGATCTATAGCACGGCGTGCTTATAATGGCGCCATGCCCAAGGGAGATGCTTATGCTGTTGCGTGGTCTGACCTGGCTGGTGCTGTTCCAGCTGTTGGGAACGGCGATCAACCACCTGTTGCTGCCGGTTTTGCCGGGCCCGATCATTGGCCTGTTGCTGCTGCTGGGCTTCCTCATGGCCCGCGGCGAGGTTGGCAAGCCACTGAATGAAGCGGCCAGCAGCCTGCTGCGCTACCTGCCGCTGTTGCTGGTACCGCCGGCGGTGGGGGTGATGGTCTATGCCCGGGATATCGCTGCCGACTTCTGGGCGATTGTCGGCGCCCTGCTGATTTCCTGCTTGCTGACCCTGGTTTTCGTCGGGGTGCTGATGCAGAAACTGATCCAGCGCCAGAGCAAGCGCGAGGAGCAGCCATGATGCTTGACTGGCAAGGCGCCCTGGATGCGGTCGTGCACCACCCTTTGTTTGGCATCGGTCTCACCCTGGCGGCCTACCAACTGGTGCTCGCCGCCTACGACAAGACGCGCTGGATCTTCCTGCAGCCGGTGTTGGTGTCGATGCTGCTGGTGATCGGCGTGCTGCTGGCGTGCGGCATCGACTACAGCGAATACCGCAACAGCACGCAAATCATGAATACCCTGCTGGGCCCGGCCACCGTGGCCCTGGCGGTGCCTTTGTACCTCAACCTGCGGCGCATCCGGCAGTTGTTCTGGCCCATCTTTACTACGCTGGTAGTCGGGGGACTGTTTGCCACCCTGTGTTGCCTGCTGCTGGGCTGGTGGTTCGGTGCCGAGCATATGATCCTGATGACCATGGCGCCCAAGTCGGTCACCTCGCCGATCGCCATGCTGGTGGCCGAGCAGATTGGCGGGGTCGCTGCCCTGGCAGCGGTGTTCGTGCTGATTACCGGGGTAATCGGCGCCATCTTCGGCCCGGCGCTGCTCAGTCGTGTTGGCGTGCACAGCCCGGAAGCCCGCGGCATGTCGCTGGGGGTGACGGCGCACGCGGTGGGCACTTCGGTGGCCCTGCAGGAAAGTGACGAATGCGGCGCCTTTGCCGCGCTTGCAATGAGCCTGATGGGCGTAGCCACGGCGGTGTTCCTGCCGTTGGCGGTGAGCCTGGTGGCCTGAGGACTGGTGATGACGCTACCGCTGTTTCCGCTCAATACCGTGCTGTTTCCTGGCTGCTTTCTCGACTTGCAGATTTTCGAGACGCGCTACCTCGACATGATCGGGCGCTGCATGAAGCAGGGCGAAGGGTTTGGCGTGGTGTGCATCCTGGAGGGCGAGCAGGTGGGCAAGGCGCCGCCGACGGTCGCCTCGATCGGCTGCGAGGCGCTGATCCGCGATTTCGTACAGCAGGACAACGGCTTGCTGGGCATTCGCGTCGAAGGCGTGCGGCGCTTCAACCTGGACAGCACCGAGGTGCAAAAGGACCAGTTGCTGGTAGGGCAGGTGCAGTGGCTGGCCGAGCAGGCCGACAGCCCGTTGCTGGAAGCGGACGATGACCTGGTGGCGCTGCTGGTGGCCTTGGGTGAGCACCCGATGGTCGAGGCGCTGGACATGCCGCGCCCGCTGGACGGGCGCCAGGCGCTGGCCAACCAGCTGGCTTACCTGCTGCCGTTCATGGAAGAAGACAAGCTGGACCTGCTGAGCCTCGACTCGCCGCAGCAGCGGCTGGGCGAGATCCAGAAATTGCTGGAGCGGATTCAGGGCGAGCTGTTTGCCTGAGGTGAGAGTTGCCTGCGCCGGCCTGTTGGTAGCGGAGCCTGTTTACTAGCGGCTTGCCCCATCGACAGGCTGGCAACATCAATAGTGATACCTGGCCAACGCCTGCGGCAGTGCGTGCATGGCAAAAAAGGCCAACAGCGCCACGCAAGCCGGCAACACCAGCCACCATACCCGCTGCGGCAAGGCCGGCAGCGGCTGGCGGTACTGCACCAGGGTCAGGCTGAAGGCACACACGCAGCAGGCCAGCAGAGCCCCGGCGAGGATATCGGTGGGCCAGTGAGCACCCAGGTAGACCCGCGACAGGGCAATCGCCAGCGCCGGAATGCAGCCCAGCATCACCCAGGTCAGGCGCATCCGTGGCGGCTGACCGCGCCCGGCCAGCACCGCCATCACCAGGAAGAAGGCAAACGATGCCGAGCTGTGCCCGCTGGGCATGCTGTAGCTGGTCAGCGGGTCGCTCAGTACCTCGGGCCGGGCACGGGCAAACAGCCATTTGAGGGTGCCATTGGCGATTGCCGTGCCCATCAGCGCGCCACCGGCGAACACGGCGTGACGCCATTGCCGGGCCAGCAGCAACAGGCCGGTCAGCAAGCCGCCCAGGAACAGCTGGGTTCTGAAGTCGCCCAGGCGGGTGACCAGGACCACGGTGCCATCGATGGCCTGGCTGCGGTGCTCCTGCACCAGGGTCATCACGCCTTGGTCGAATTCATGCAGGTACGGCCAGCCCAGAAAAATGCCGGCCAGGGCGAGCAGGCTCAAGCCGGCAACCAGCCGGGTGCCGTGGCGTTGATCGCGAATGCTGCTGTTCAGGCTCAGGCCGATTAGCGCAGCCAGGCCGCCGGCGAGGATGCCGGCGTCCAGCCAGAAGCCCTCTGGCAAGGGCAGGCGCATGGCAGCCCCCGTGGCCCAGCCAGGCAGCAGGTAGGCCACTGACCAACCCGCGCCGGCCACCAGGCTGACGGCGATGAAGCGTGGCAGCGGCATGTCGAACATGCCGGCGACCATCGGCAGCATGGGGCGCAGCGGGCCGATGAAGCGGCCGACCAGCAGGCTGGCGATGCCGTAGCGCTGGAAGTAGGTTTCGGCACTGCCGATCCACTCCGGGTGATGGCGCAGCAATGGCAGCCGGCGGATGTTCTGGTGGAAGTACTTGCCCACCGTGTATGACAGGGCGTCGCCCAGCAGCCCGCCGAGAAAACCCAGCAGCAAGGTCTCGCCCAGGCTGAAGGTGCCGCTACCGGCCAGTACCGCCACGGCGAACAGCAGCACCGTACCCGGCACGATGATGCCGGCGATGGCCAGGCATTCGACGCAGGCCACCAGGAAAATCGCCACGCCAAGCCACTGTGGGTTGGCGCTGAGCCAGCCGGTCAGGCTGTCGAGCCATTGGCCCATGGTCAGCTTCCTTGTTCGAGAATGAAGAAATCGCGACCTTCGACTTGGCCGCGGCGCAAGGGGTTCCGCGTGCAGAAACGCGCGTACTCGGCATCGACGAAGCGGTATGGCAAGTGCTCGTCGCGCCCGTGCGGGATACCCAGGCGGGTGGCCTGGATCACCTTCGGCACGGGGCTGCCACAATCCTCCACATACAGGCGCTCGGCGTCGAAGCGCCGGGCGTCCCACTGTGGCACTTTCAAGCCCAAGGCGCGGCACAGCAGCGTTTGCCCGGCGCACAGGCGTTCCGGCGGGCGCAGCTTGCCACTGGCATCGGGGTTGTTCAGTTGCATCTGGGCCAGGCTGTTGGGGCCCGAGCGGGCGTCCTGCCAAGGATAGGCGGACTTGATGAGCACTGCGTTGCCAGGGCCGTGGGCGCTGAAGTTCAGCGAGTCGCCGCCGCGCGCGTAGTACATGTAGATATGCCCGCCATCGAGGAACAGCGCCTTGCGCTTCTCGGTGTAGCCGAGCGAGGCATGGCTGCCTTTGTCGGTGAGGTAGTAGGCCTCGGTTTCGATGATGCGCGCCGCCAGCCACAGGTCGCCCTGGCGATGGCGGATGACCTTGCCCAGCAGGGCTTTGGCCAGGGTTTGAGCGTCGCGGTCGAAAAAGCTGTCGGGCAGGGCTGGCATGCGGGCTGTTCGCGGTTTGGGGACGCCAGATGATAGCAATGAATCGCTTAATCGAGGCTGAATCGAGTGTGGTGTTGGCGGGGCCGGCCCTTTCGCGGGCATGCCCGCTCCCACAGGTACTGCATGGCCCAAGGCCTTGTGAAATCCCTGTGGGAGCGGGCGCGCCCGCGAAAGGGCCACAGCAGGAGAGTGATTTCGATAAGAGCGGTTACATCTTTCCTGCATATTGCCCAGGCCATTTTCGACCATCCGCCACCCACCGCTGGGCGTATACCTGCGCGGCAGTTATAATCAGCCGATTTCCCCTTCGCCAAGACACCGAACCCATGACTGAGTCCGTTCTTGACTATATGACCCGCCTGGGTCGCGCTGCCCGCGAGGCGTCCCGGGTCATCGGCCGTGCCAGCACTGCGCAGAAGAACCGCGCCCTGTTGGCCGCCGCCGATGCGCTGGATGCTGCCCGCGCCGAGCTCACCGCTGCCAACGAACTGGACCTGGCCGCCGGCCGTGCCAATGGCCTGGAGCCTGCGCTGCTGGACCGCCTGGCGCTGACCCCGGCCCGCATCGACGGCATGATCACCGGCCTGCGCCAGGTGGCCAGCCTGCCGGACCCGGTGGGCGCCATCCGGGACATGAGCTACCGCCCATCGGGCATCCAGGTCGGCAAGATGCGTACGCCACTGGGGGTGATCGGGATCATCTACGAGTCGCGCCCCAACGTGACCATCGATGCCGCCAGCCTGTGCCTGAAGTCGGGTAACGCCACCATCCTGCGTGGCGGCTCCGAAGCCATTCATTCCAACCGCGCCATCGCCACCTGCATCCAGCGTGGCCTGGCCGCTGCCGACCTGCCGGCCGCGGTGGTCCAGGTGGTCGAAACCACCGACCGCGAGGCCGTGGGCGCGCTGATCAGCATGCCTGCGTTCGTCGATGTCATCGTCCCCCGTGGTGGCCGTGGCCTCATCGAGCGCATCAGCCGCGATGCCCGTGTGCCGGTGATCAAGCACCTGGACGGTATCTGCCACATCTATGTCAGCCAGCATGCCGACCTGGACAAGGCCTGGAATGTGGCATTCAACGCCAAGACATACCGCTACGGCATTTGCGGGGCCATGGAAACGCTGCTGGTCGACCAGCAGGTGGCCGAGCGCTTCCTGCCGGAAATGGCCCGCCGCTTCCGGGACAAAGGCGTGGAACTACGGGGTTGCGAGCGCACCCAGGCACTCATCGACGCCAAACCGGCTACCGAAGACGACTGGCACACCGAGTACCTGGACGCGATCCTGGCAATTCGCGTGGTCGACGGCCTGGACCAGGCTATCGAACACATCAATCACTATGGCTCGCACCACACCGACTCGATCATCAGCGAACACCAGGGCGAAGCCCGCCAGTTCATGGCGGAGGTCGATTCGGCATCGGTCATGCTCAACACCCCAACCTGTTTCGCCGATGGCTTCGAGTACGGGCTGGGCGCGGAAATCGGCATTTCCACCGACAAGCTGCATGCCCGCGGCCCCGTCGGCCTGGAGGGGCTGACCTGCGAAAAATACGTCGTCATCGGTGACGGCCAGTTGCGCGGTCAGGGGTCCTGCTGAGTTGAGCAAGGCCCAGGCAGTCCGGCGCATCGGCATTCTCGGCGGAACGTTCGATCCGGTGCACATCGGCCACCTGCGCAGCGCGCTGGAAGTGGCCGAGTTCATGGGGCTGGACGAACTGCGCCTGCTGCCCAATGCCCGGCCGCCGCACCGCGATACCCCGCAGGTGGCCGCGCAAGACCGCCTGGCCATGGTGCGCGAAGCAGTACAGGGGGTGGCCTGCCTGAGCGTCGACGCCCGTGAGCTTGAGCGTGACAAGCCGTCGTACACCATCGACACACTGGAGTCGGTCCGTGCCGAACTGGCCGGTAACGACCAGTTGTTCCTGGTGCTGGGCTGGGATGCCTTCTGTGGCTTGCCCAACTGGCACCGCTGGGAAGAATTGCTGCAACACTGTCACATTCTGGTGCTGCAACGCCCGGATGCCGACGTAGAACCCCCTGACGAGCTGCGCAACCTGCTGGCTGCGCGCTCGGAGAGCGATCCCACCGCCATGTCCGGCCCGGCGGGAAATATTTCGTTCGTCTGGCAGACACCGCTTGCGGTGTCGGCTACACAGATCCGACAGCTGCTGGCCAGCGGCAAATCGGTGAGGTTCCTGGTGCCGGACGCCGTACTGGCCTATATCGAGGCGCACGAACTGTATCGTGCGCCCAACTGACGGCGCCCCTGGCGCCTCATCCAACGAGTTGAACGAGTTTTATATGACCAAGCAGAAAATTTACGGCGAAGAACTGGTCGCAGTGACCAAGGCCGCGCTGGAAGACGTGAAGGCCCAGGACATCCAGGTCATCGACGTGCGCGAGAAGCACAGCCTGACCGATTACATGATCATTGCCACCGGTACCTCCAACCGCCAGATCAACGCCATGGCCGAAAAGGTCCGTGAAGCCGTCAAGGCCAAGGGCGCACAGCCTCTGGGCGAAGAAGGCAAGGGCGACAGCGATTGGGTGCTGCTGGACCTGAACGACGTCATCGTGCACATGATGACCGCCGCTGCGCGCCAGTTCTACGACCTGGAGCGCCTGTGGCAAGGCGCCGAGCAAAGCCGTGCTGCCGATGGCAAGCACCACAGCCCGGACCATGCCCACGAGTACTCCGACAAGCTCAAAGACCGCGAATAAGGGCAGCGCCGTGCGTTTGCGCCTGATTGCGGTCGGCTCGCGCATGCCGAAGTGGGTCGAGGAAGGCTGGCATGAATATGCCAAGCGCCTGCCCGCCGAGCTGTCGCTGGAGCTGGTGGAAATTCCGCTGAACACCCGTGGCAAGAATGCCGACGTCGCCCGCCTGATCCGTCAGGAGGGCGAGGCCATGCTGAGCAAGGTGCAGCCCGGGGAACGCATCGTTACCCTGGAGGTCCATGGCAAGCCCTGGAGTACCGAGCAACTGGCGGGCGAGCTGGATCGCTGGCGGCTGGACGCGCGCACGGTCAATTTGATGGTTGGCGGCCCGGAGGGCCTGGCGCCTGAGGTTTGCGCGCGCGCCGAGCAACGCTGGTCGCTGTCGCCGCTGACCCTGCCACACCCGTTGGTAAGGATACTCATCGGCGAGCAGATCTACCGCGCCTGGACCGTGTTGTCCGGGCACCCTTACCACAAATGAGCCTGTAAGCCGTCCGATGTCGCAGCCGATCCGTCTCAAGGACCACGAGAAAGACGCCCGCCTGGTGCGTAACCGCGTCGTGGTCGGCGCAATCGCGGTGGTGCTGCTGGTGTGCGTGCTGATCGCGCGGCTGTACTACCTGCAGATCATCCAGTACGACTATCACTCCACGCTGTCGGAGAACAACCGGGTGCATGTGCAGCCGATCCCGCCGACCCGCGGGTTGATCTTCGACCGTAACGGCGTGATCGTGGCCGACAACCGGCCCAGTTTCAGCCTGTCGATGACCCGCGAACGCGCGGGGAACTGGCAGGAAGTACTGGACACCATCGTCGAAGTGCTGGAATTGACCGAAGACGACCGCGCCCTGTTCGAGAAGCGCATGCGCCAGGGCCGCCGGCCGTTCGAGCCGGTGCCGATCCTGTTCGAGCTCAACGAAGAACAGATTGCCCGGGTGGCGGTAAACCAGTTCCGCCTGCCGGGTGTCGAGGTGGTCGCGCAGCTGGTGCGGCATTACCCACAGGGGGCGCACTTCGCCCATTCGGTGGGTTACGTGGGGCGGATCAACGAGAAAGAGCTGAAAACCCTCGACCCGGTGAACTACAGCGGTACCCACCATATCGGCAAGACCGGCATCGAGCGCTTCTACGAGGATGCGCTGCACGGCCAGGTCGGTTACGAGGAAGTCGAGACCAACGCCCGCGGCCGCGTGCTGCGGGTGCTCAAGCGCACCGACCCCAAGCCGGGCAAGGACATCGTGCTGAGCCTGGACATCAAGCTGCAGGAAGCCGCCGAGGCCGCCCTGGGTGGCCGCCGGGGCGCCGTGGTGGCGCTGGACCCGCGCACTGGCGAGGTTCTGGCCATGGTCAGCCAGCCAAGCTTCGATCCCAACCTGTTCGTCACCGGCATCAGCTTCAAGGCGTATGCCGAGTTGCGTGATTCGATCGACCGGCCGCTGTTCAACCGCGTGTTGCGCGGCCTGTACCCGCCGGGCTCCACCATCAAGCCGGCGGTGGCGATTGCCGGCCTGGACAGCGGTGTGGTCAACGCCAGTAGCCGGGTATTCGACCCTGGCTACTACCAACTGCCCAACTACGACCACAAATACCGTAACTGGAACCGCTCGGGTGATGGCTGGGTCGACCTGGACACCGCGATCATGCGCTCCAACGACACCTACTTCTACGACCTTGCGCACAAGATGGGCATCGACCGGCTGTCCAGTTACATGAACAAGTTCGGCATCGGCCAGCGGGTATCCCTGGACATGTTCGAGGAATCTGCCGGGCTGATGCCATCGCGGGAATGGAAGCGCGCCACCCGCCGCCAGGCCTGGTTCCCCGGTGAAACCCTGATTCTTGGCATTGGCCAGGGCTACATGCAGGCGACGCCGTTGCAACTGGCCCAGGCCACTGCGCTGATCGCCAACAAAGGCGTATGGAACCGCCCGCACCTGGCCAAGACCATCGAAGGCCAGCCGCCGGTGGACGAAAACCCCATGGCGAACATCGTGCTGCGGGACAAGTCGGACTGGGCCAAGGTCACCCATGGCATGGAGCAGGTGATGCACAACGCCCGCGGTACCGCACGCAAGGCCGCCCTCGGTGCCCAATACCGCATCGCCGGCAAGAGCGGTACCGCCCAGGTGGTGGCGATCAAGCAGGGTGAAAAGTACGACCGTAACAAACTTCAGGAGCGCCACCGTGACCACGCCCTGTTCGTTGCCTTCGCTCCGGCCGAAGCACCGCAGATCGTGGTGTCGGTGATGGTCGAGAACGGCGAGTCCGGTTCGGGTGTTGCGGCACCGGTGGTCCGCCAGATCATGGACGCCTGGCTGCTCGACGAAAATGGCCGTCTCAAGCCCGAGTTCGCGCCTGCTACCGCTACCCAGGAATCAGCCCTGTGATGAACAATTTCGATCGCATGCTCTCCAGTGAGGATGTGATGCGTCGGCGCGCCAGCTTCCTGCAGCGCATTCATGTCGACGGCCCCTTGCTGGTCATCCTGCTGACCCTCGCCGCCGGCAGCCTGTTCGTGCTGTATTCGGCCAGCGGCAAGAACTGGGACCTGCTGCTCAAGCAGGCGACCTCGTTCGGCATCGGTCTGGTGTCGATGTTCGTCATCGCCCAGCTGGAGCCGCGCTTCATGGCCCGCTGGGTGCCGCTGGCCTACCTCACCGGGGTGCTGCTGCTGGTGGTGGTGGATGTGATGGGCCATAACGCCATGGGCGCCACGCGCTGGATCAATATCCCGGGGGTGATCCGCTTCCAGCCCTCGGAATTCATGAAGATCATCATGCCGGCGACCATTGCCTGGTACCTGTCCAAGCGCACCTTGCCGCCGCACCTGAAGCACGTGGCCATCAGCCTGGTGCTGATCGGCGTGCCATTCATCCTGATCGTGCGCCAGCCCGACCTGGGCACCGCACTGCTGATCCTGGCATCGGGCGCCTTCGTGCTGTTCATGGGTGGCCTGCGCTGGCGCTGGATCCTCAGCGTACTGGCAGCGGCGGTGCCGGTGGCGGTGGCGATGTGGTTCTTTGTCATGCACGACTACCAGAAGCAGCGGGTACTGACCTTCCTCGACCCGGAAAGCGACCCGCTGGGCACCGGCTGGAACATCATCCAGTCCAAGGCGGCAATCGGTTCGGGCGGGGTGTTCGGCAAAGGCTGGCTGCTCGGCACCCAGTCGCACCTGGACTTCCTTCCGGAAAGCCATACCGACTTCATCATCGCCGTGCTCGGCGAGGAGTTCGGCCTGGTCGGTATCTGCCTGCTGCTGATCGTCTACCTGCTGCTGATCGGCCGTGGCCTGATGATTACCGCCCAGGCCCAGACCCTGTTCGGCAAGCTGCTGGCGGGTAGCCTGACCATGACCTTCTTTGTCTACGTATTCGTCAATATCGGCATGGTCAGCGGCCTGCTGCCCGTAGTGGGCGTGCCGCTGCCCTTTATCAGCTATGGCGGAACATCCTTGGTAACGCTGCTGTCAGCGTTTGGCGTTCTCATGTCGATCCATACGCACCGAAAATGGATCGCACAGGTTTGAAAAAGGTGAACAATTTGATGCAAGCAGTGCGTAACTGGGCTGCCCGTTGTGCGCCGTGGGTCGGCGCGGTGGGCCTGTTCGGCGCTGTACAGCTGGCCCATGCCGGCGACTATGAGGGTTCGCCACAGGTGGCCGAGCTGGTGGGCGAAATGAGCCGTGACTACGGTTTTGCCCCGGAGCAGCTGATGGGGGTGTTCCGTGAGGTGCAGCGCAAGCAGTCGATTCTGGATGCCATCTCGCGCCCTGCCGAGCGGGTAAAGCCGTGGAAGGACTACCGGCCGATGTTCATCACCGATGCGCGCATTGCCCGCGGGGTGGACTTCTGGCGCCAGCACGAGGCGGTGCTGGCCCGCGCCGAGCAGGAGTACGGGGTGCCGGCGCAATATATCGTCGCGATCATCGGGGTCGAAACCTTCTTCGGCCGCAACACCGGCAACTACCGGGTGATCGATGCCCTGTCGACGCTGGGCTTCGACTACCCGCCGCGCGCCGAGTTCTTCCGCAAAGAGCTGCGCGAGTTCCTGCTGCTGGCGCGCGACGAGCAGCTGGACCCGTTGACCCTCAAAGGCTCCTACGCCGGTGCCATGGGCCTTCCACAGTTCATGCCGAGCAGTTTTCGCAACTACGCGGTGGACTTCGACGGTGACGGCCACATCAACATCTGGAACAACCCGGACGATGCCATTGGCAGCGTGGCCAACTACTTCAAGCGCCACGGCTGGGTAGCCGGCGAAGGCGTGGTCAGCCGCGCCTGGGTAGAAGGTGCGCGCGCCGACGAAGGCCTGACCACCGGTATCGAGCCGGTCAAGACCGCGGGGGAGTTGCGCGCGCTTGGCTGGTCGGTTCATGATTCGCTGCGCGATGATCTGCCGGTTACGGCCTTCCGGCTCGAAGGCGACAATGGCCCCGAGTACTGGATGGGGCTGAAGAACTTCTACGCGATCACTCGCTACAACCGCAGCGTGATGTATGCCATGGCGGTGCATCAGCTCGCGGAACAGCTGGTTCAAGTACGGGGCGTCAAGTAATGCGCGCAATCATCTCTGCACACTCTTTCAAGCTGCTCACCTGCCTCGCCGTTGGCCTGGTGCTGGCCAGTTGCTCTTCCAACCGCCCGGCCCCGCAAAAAAGCAGCGGCAACGTGGTACGCAGCCAGCCGGGCCTGGATATCAACCGGGCACACAAGGATGGCGCGCCGTGGTGGGACGTGGATGTGAACAAGATTCCCGACGCCACGCCGACCGTGCACACCGGTAACTACAAGGCCAACCCCTACACGGTGCTGGGCAAGACCTACTACCCCATGCAGGACTCGCGCAACTACCGCGCCGAGGGTACTGCGTCCTGGTACGGCACCAAGTTTCACGGGCAGAACACCGCCAATGGTGAGCTGTACGACCTGTACGGCATGAGTGCCGCGCACAAGACCTTGCCGCTGCCGGCCTATGTGCGCGTGACCAACCTGGCCAACGGTCGTAGCGTGATTCTGCGGGTCAATGACCGTGGGCCGTTCTATTCCGACCGCATCATCGACCTGTCCTATGCCGCAGCGAAAAAGCTCGGCTATGCCGAAATCGGCACCGCACACGTGCGTGTCGAGGGCATCGACCCGCAACAATGGTGGGCCCAGCGTGGCCAGACACCACCGATGGTGCTGAAGGAGCCCCAGGTGGCCCAGACCCAGGCTGTGCCGGCCACGACCGGGCGGGTCGAGCAATGGACGCCGCCGCCGCAGCAGCACGCGGCGCCGGTGGTGCCGGTACAGGTAGGGGGCAACAACGTCCCCGGTGGCAATGGCGGCAGCTTCCTGCAGGTGGGTGCCTTCGCCAACCCGGATGCCGCCGAATTGCTGCGCTCCAAGCTCAGCACCATGGTCAGCGCGCCGGTGTTCATCAGCTCGATCGTGCGTAACCAGCAGACCCTGCACCGCGTGCGGCTGGGGCCGATCGGCAGCCAGGGCGAGATCCAGCAAGCCCAGTACAGCATCCGCCTGGCGAACTTGGGGCAGGCCAAGCTGGTCACAGACTGAGCTCAGCTACAAGCAACCGGCTGCAAGCTGCAAGAAGACCCTGCGCCCACCCGCTTTGTCTTTCAGCTTGCAGCTTGAAACTCTTGCTGTCGGTTTTGTCATGAACTGCCGGGCTCGGCCATGTACAATGTCGGCTTTTGCCCGCAGCGACACAAAGCCGCACTGTAGCGGGCCAGGCCTCTGGCCATAAAACTAGACTGACTGGCGCTGGGCGCATGATGTTGCCCAGGGAACATCAGACCATTAGCGATTTTCGAGAGACGGATGAACATCACCAACCTTGCCAAACGACTTTGCCTGCCTGTACTGCTGCTGATCACGCCTGCCGCCTTCGCGGCCGAGCAGATGACACCGGCACCACCGCAACTGGCAGCCAAGTCCTACGTACTCATGGACGCGTCCAGCGGCAACGTGCTGGTCGAAAACAACGGTGACGAGCGCCTGCCGCCAGCCAGCCTGACCAAGCTGATGACCGCCTACATCGCCACCCTGGACATCCGCCGTGGCCAGATCGGCGAGAACGACCCGGTTACCGTCAGTGAAAACGCCTGGCGTACCGGCGGTTCGCGCATGTTCATCAAGGTTGGCAGCCAGGTCACCGTCAGCGACCTGCTGCACGGCATCATCATCCAGTCCGGCAACGATGCCTCGGTCGCCCTGTCCGAGCACATCGCCGGCAGCGAAGATGCGTTCGCCGACATGATGAACAAGACCGCGGCCGACCTGGGCATGACCAACAGCCACTTCATGAACCCGACTGGCCTGCCGAACCCAGACCACTACTCGTCGGCCCATGACATGGCGGTACTGGCCCGGGCGATCATCAACGTCGACCCGGCGCACTACGCCATCTATTCGCAGAAAGAGTTCTTCTGGAACAACATCAAGCAGCCTAACCGCAACCTGCTGCTGTGGCGTGACAAGACCGTCGACGGCCTGAAAACCGGCCACACCGAAGAAGCAGGCTACTGCATGGTGGCTTCGGCGGTACGCGATGGCCAGCGCCTGATCGCGGTGGTGTTCGGCACCAACAGCGAACAAGCGCGTGCTGCCGAAACCCAGAAGCTGCTGACCTACGGCTTCCGCTTCTTCGAAACCCAGACCTTCTACCAGAAGGGCACCGAGCTGACCCAGGCGCCGGTGTGGAAGGGCGCCACTGGCCAAGTCAAGGCCGGCCTGGCCGACGACCTGACCATGACCATGCCTAAAGGCCAGCTCAAGCGCCTGGTCGCCACGATGACCATGAACCCGCAGCTCACCGCGCCAATCGCCAAAGGTGACGTGATCGGCAAAGTGGAAGTCAAACTGGACGAGAAAGTGGTTCACAGCGCCGACCTGATCGCCCTCGATGGCGTCGAGGAAGGTGGTTTCTTCCGCCGTATGTGGGATAGCATCCGTCTATTCTTCTACGGGTTGTTCAACTGATACGTGACCTGCACACCCCCGCGCATCACGCGGGGGTGTTGTTGCCACGGCTTACGAGGCCGTTTCCGCCATGAGCGAACCAGACGTCAAGTCGCACAAGATCGAATTCCCTTGCGCCGATTACCCGATCAAAGTCATCGGTGACACCGTTGTCGGCTTCAAGGACACGGTTATCGAGATTCTCAGCAAGCACGCCAAAGTCGACCTTTCCACCCTGGCCGAACGCCAGAGCAAGGAAGGCAAGTACACCACCGTGCAACTGCACATCGTTGCCGAAAGCGAGAACCAGCTGCACGATATCAACAGCGCCCTGCGCGCTACCGGTATCGTGAAAATGGTGCTCTGATGCCCGCCTGCCTCGGTTTTCGCGAGCTTGGCCTGCAGCCCTACCAACCGGTGCTGGAGGCCATGCGGCGCTTCACCGAGCAGCGCAGCCCGGCCAGCCAGGATGAAATCTGGCTGGTCGAGCACCCTGCGGTCTTTACCCAGGGCCAGGCCGGCAAGGCCGAGCACCTGCTGGTGCCGGGCGACATCCCGGTGGTGCAGACCGACCGCGGCGGCCAGGTGACCTACCATGGCCCCGGCCAGTTGGTGGCCTACCTGCTGCTGGATGTACGCCGGCTGGGTTTTGGTGTACGTGAGCTGGTCAGCCGTATCGAGCAGACCCTCATCGACCTGCTGGCCAGCTATGGCGTGCAGGCTTCAGCCAAGCCCGATGCGCCGGGCGTCTATGTCGATGGAGCGAAAATCGCCTCCCTCGGCCTGCGAATTCGCAACGGCCGTTCGTTTCACGGCCTTGCCCTGAACGTGGACATGGACCTTGCGCCATTCCGCCGAATCAACCCCTGCGGTTATGCGGGGCTGGCGATGACCCAGCTACGTGACCTGGCAGGCCCGATCGAACTCGACGAGGTCAGGACAAGGCTGCGCGGACAGCTGGTCAAGCACCTCGACTACGCTGAGCAGACGACCCTCACGGGCGGAATCGACTGAATATGACAACTGTGCAAGAAGCCGTGCCCAACCTGATACCTACCCAGGATGCCACCCCGCGCCCAGCGCCGAAGAAGGTGGAAGCCGGGGTCAAGCTGCGTGGCGCCGAGAAGGTGGCGCGCATCCCGGTGAAAATCATCCCGACCGACGAGTTGCCGAAAAAGCCCGACTGGATTCGCGTGCGTATCCCAGTCTCGCCGGAGGTCGACCGCATCAAGCAACTGCTGCGCAAGCACAAGCTGCACAGCGTGTGCGAGGAAGCTTCCTGCCCGAACCTGGGTGAGTGCTTCTCGGGCGGCACCGCTACCTTCATGATCATGGGTGACATCTGCACCCGTCGTTGCCCGTTCTGCGACGTAGGCCACGGCCGACCGAAGCCGCTGGACCTGGACGAGCCGAAAAACCTGGCGGTCGCCATCGCTGACCTGCGCCTGAAGTACGTGGTGATCACTTCGGTAGACCGCGACGACCTGCGTGACGGTGGTGCCCAGCACTTTGCCGACTGCATCCGCGAAATCCGCGCGCTGTCGCCAGGCGTGCAACTGGAAACCCTGGTGCCGGACTACCGCGGGCGTATGGACGTGGCACTGGAAATCACTGCGCAAGAGCCGCCGGATGTGTTCAACCACAACCTCGAAACCGTGCCGCGCCTGTACAAGGCCGCGCGCCCGGGCTCTGACTACGACTGGTCGCTGGACCTGTTGCAGAAGTTCAAGCAGTTGGTGCCGCATGTACCCACCAAGTCGGGCCTGATGCTGGGCCTGGGTGAAACCGACGAAGAAGTGATCGAAGTGATGCACCGCATGCGCGAGCATGACATCGACATGCTTACCCTCGGTCAGTACCTGCAACCGTCGCGCAGCCACCTGCCGGTGCAGCGTTTCGTGCACCCCGACACCTTTGCCTGGTTCGCCGAGGAAGGCTACAAGATGGGCTTCAAGAACGTGGCTTCCGGCCCGCTGGTGCGCTCTTCGTACCATGCCGACCAGCAGGCGCACGAAGCCAAGATCAAGCTCTGAGCCTGGCTGAAACACAAATGCCGATGCTTGCCGAAAGGGCAGCATCGGCATTTTTTTTTGTGGCCGACAAGCCCTAAGCTACACGCGACAAGTTGTTTGGAGCTGCATGATGAATTGTGTCGATAGCGTTCACCTCCACCTGCCCAAGGCAACCCCGCAGGACGCCTGCTTCGCCATCATTGCCCCGGCGGGCGCGGCGCGGCTGGACCCGGGCAAGGTCAGCCAGTGGTTCGCCGAACGCGGTTACCGGTGCCGCATCTTCCCAGGTGCCCTGCAGGCACAGGGTTATCTGGCAGGGCCCGACCAGCAGCGTTTGCAAGACCTGCATGATGCCTTTGCCGACCCAGCCATCGACGCCATTCTGTGCATGCGTGGCGGCTATGGCAGCATGCGCCTGCTCGACCAGCTGGATTTCCAGCTGATACGGCGCAACCCCAAGCCGCTGATTGGCTACAGCGATATCACGGCGCTGCATACGGCCCTTTATCGGCATGCCGGGCTGATCACGTTCCATGGCGGGATGCTCAATGCCGACTTGCTCGGCGGCAAGCTGGCGCCGACCGAGTCGTCTTTGCTGGCCCAGCTGGGTGGGCATGTGCGCGCAGGGGAGCAGATTGCCCACCCAGCGGGCTATGCCATGAGCACGGTGCTGCCGGGGGTTGCCAGCGGGCGTTTGCTGGGTGGCAACCTGTCGATGCTGGGCGCGACGCTTGGCACCGTGGCCGAGCTGGATACCGAGGGCTGCATCCTGTTTATCGAAGACGTCAATGAGCCGCTGTACCGGGTAGACCGGCTACTGACGCAGTTGCGCCTGGCGGGCAAGCTGGCGGGCGTGAAAGGCGTGCTGGTAGGGGATTTTGCCGGGATTACCACGGCGGCGTTGGCGCCACTGCTGGAGGAAACTTTTGGGCCCTTGGGTGTGCCGGTGCTGGCGGGGTGGCGCAGTGGGCATTGTGACCCGAATGTGTGCTTGCCGCTGGGAGCTCGGGTACGGCTGGACAGTGTTCAGCAGAGCTTGGTGTTGGAGCAGGATGTGTTCAAGGCTTGAGATAGCCGGGGCTGCTTTGCAGCCCTTTCGCGACACAAGGCCGCTCCTACAGGGATCGCGTTACACCAACGTACCGCAACCCCCAGCTATCTCACTGGCTACGCAGGCTCTCAAGCAGCTTATGGGTCGGGTAACCATCCGCCGGCCACCCCAGCCCTTGCTGGGCATTGCGTATGGCCTTGCGGGTGTTGGCGCCGATAATGCCATCGGCATTGCCCGCATCATACCCCCGGCCGTTAAGCAGGTTCTGCAACTCCACGCGTTCGCTGCGGCTCAGCGGCAAGTCTTCCTTCGGCCAGCTGCCGGCAATGAAGCCCCAGCCGCTGAAGCGGTCGGCCAGCAGGCTCACCGCCAGTGCGTAGGACGATGAGTTGTTGTACTTGAGGATGGCGCGGAAGTTATCCAGTACCAGGAACGCCGGGCCGCGCGCGCCTGCTGGCAATAGCAACGCGGCAGACAGCTGGTTGCTGCCCGCTGGCAATTGGGTGCCGGTTGGCAGCTTCACACCCATTGCCAGCCACTCGCTCACCGGCCTGCGCAACGCGCCATCGGCCTGCCAGAAATCGAAGCCTGGCGGTACCTGCACCTCGAAGCCCCACGGTTGGCCACGCTTCCAGCCCGAGCTTTGCAGGTAGTGCGCGGTCGAGGCCAGGGCATCGGGGGTGCTGTTCCAGATGTCGCGGCGGCCGTCGCCGTCAAAGTCCACGGCATGGGTGTTGTAAGTGGTCGGGATGAACTGGGTCTGGCCCATGGCGCCAGCCCACGAGCCACGCATGGCCTCAGGCTGAATGTCACCATGCTGGATGATTTGCAGGGCGGCGATCAGCTGGTCCTGGGCGAACTGCGGGCGACGGCCTTCATAGGCCAGGGTCGCCAGCGAGCGGATCACCGACTTGTTGCCCTGGAACTGGCCGAAATTGCTCTCCATGCCCCACACCGCCACCAGCACCTGGCGGTCAACGCCATAGCGTTGCTCGATGCGGGTCAGCAGTTCGGCGTTCTGATCCAGCAACCGCTTGCCATTGCGCACGCGCAAAGGGGACAGCGCGCCTTCGAGGTATTCCCACACCGGGCGGCTGAACTCAGGCTGGCTGCGGTCGGCCTTGATCACGTCCATGTCGGGGGTAACCCCGAGGAAGGCGCGGTCGAAGATGCTGGGCGAAATACCCGCTTGCAAGGCTTGTTCGCGGAAACCCGCTTGCCACTGGGCGAAGGTTTGCAAAGGCTGGATTTCAGTGCTGGCGTCTGGCGTTGCACCGGGCACGGTTACCACGGGCGCAGGTTGCGCAGGGGCCAGCGGCAGCGCGTCGGCGGCGGTAGGTTTTTCCGCGCAGGCAACCAGCAGGATGAAGCTGGAGGCCGCGATCAGCTGGCGGGTTTCCCAACGGGGAGAAAGACGGAAGAGCATGCACAGATCCAGAATTGCAGGTCAGGTGCTGACCATATCATGCCTGCGCCCGCGATGCTTTCATGCCGCCAAAAAGTAGGAAGCCTCCCAATCTCTCGATTGGAAGGCTTCGCGGCGGTAGCTGCCTTTGCCTTTTTCCGGTTGTTCCTGGCGGCAGCGGAACAGCGGTTGGGCAATGATCGACTTGGCCTTGTTGGGGCCGTGCTTTTTCGGCTTTTTGCTCATGGCGGGGTTCCCGTGGTGGGTGGGTTTCGGGGCGCACTTTAGGGCCCAGGGGCGATGTGGGCCAATTGATTGTGTATATGGTTTCCAGGCCCTATCGCTGGCAAGCCACACAGGGGTCGCCTTAGGGCTGACAGGTGTTTGCCACAAGGTATGGCAGCGCCTGTTAGAGCGAGCGCCGCCCGCGCGGCGCAATCGCGAGCTGCGCTCGCTCCTACGTTTGTTTCGGGCCAATTATTCCTGTGGGATTCGCGCGCGAACGCCTTGGTGCATGCCTCAATAT